>NZ_RZSA01000055.1:0-12847 GCF_003998075.1 Mesorhizobium sp. M2A.F.Ca.ET.037.01.1.1
CTTCTCTCCAGCCTTTCACTCTCGACGCCGGAACTGATCCTCGCTGTCGGCGCGCTGGTGCTCCTGATGATCGGAGCCTATTCGCGCTCCAACAACACCATGACCGTGACCGGCCTGGCCGTCCTTGTGCTGGTGGTGGCCGGACTCTGGCTCGCCTTCTCCGGCGGGCAAGGCGCTGCCTATGGCGGCGCCTTCGTGCAGGATGCCTTCGGCGCCTTCATGAAGATGCTGGCACTGATCGGATCGGCGGTTTCGCTGGTGATGTCGATGCGCTTTGCGCGCCAGGAGCATTTCGACAAGTTCGAGTTCCCGGTGCTTATCCTGCTCTGCACGCTCGGCATGCTTCTGATGATCTCGGCCAACGGCATGATCGGGCTTTATCTCGGGCTCGAGCTGCAATCGCTGGCGATCTATGTGCTGGCGGCGATCAACCGCGACAATTTGCGCTCGACCGAGGCGGGCCTGAAATATTTCGTCCTCGGCGCGCTGTCCTCGGGCATGCTGCTCTACGGCATCAGCCTCGTATACGGTTACACCGGCAACACCGGCTTCCAGGAGATCGCGACGGCCCTTGGCAGCGGCGAGCGCCAGCTCGGCCTCGTCTTCGGCCTGGTGTTCGTGCTCGCCGGCCTCGCCTTCAAGATCTCGGCCGTGCCGTTCCACATGTGGACGCCGGACGTCTATGAGGGCGCGCCGACGCCGATCACCGCCTTCCTGGCGGCGGCGCCGAAAATGGCGGCGATGGCGCTGATCGTGCGCGTCACCATGGGCGCCTTCAAGCCGATCGCCGCCGATTGGCAGCAGATCGTCGTCTTCATCTCGATCGCCTCGATGGCGCTCGGCGCGTTCGCGGCCATCGGCCAGACCAACATCAAGCGCCTGATGGCCTATTCCTCGATCGGCCACATGGGCTACGCGCTGGTCGGCCTTGCCGCCAACAGCCAGGCCGGCGTGCGCGGCGTCGCCATCTACATGCTGATCTATCTGGTGATGACGCTCGGCACCTTCGCCTTCATCCTCGCCATGCGCCGCAAGGAAGGCAATGTCGAGCAGATCAGCGACCTTTCCGGTCTCGCCTCGACCAACCCGGTCATGGCCACCATCCTCACCATCCTGATGTTCTCGCTGGCCGGCATTCCGCCGCTCGCGGGCTTCTGGGGGAAATGGTATGTGTTCCTCGCCGCCATCAACGCGCATCTTTACGCCCTGGCAATCATCGGCGTTCTGGCCTCGGTGGTGGGCGCCTACTATTACCTGCGCATCATCAAGATCATGTGGTTCGACGAGCCTGTCGGCGGCTTCGTTCCGATGGCCAGCGAGCTGCGCCTTGTGCTCGGCGTCAGCGGCGCCTTCGTGCTGTTCTACGTGCTGATCGGCGGACCGATCGGCAGCTACGCCGAAGCCGCCGCGAAGACCTTCTTCTGACGGGATGGCGTTTCGGCTGGCTCCAACCGCGGCGTCGGAGGGGTTCCGGCTCGAGGCGCATGACAGCGTCGGCTCCACCAACGCGCTGGCGCTGGAGCACGCGCGCGCCGGCGATCCCGGCAAGCTCTGGGTCGTTTCGAAGAAGCAGGAGAGCGGCCGCGGCCGGCGCGGGCGCGCCTGGGCGACGCCGGAAGGCAATCTTGCGGCGACACTGCTCCTGGTTCCGGGCGGCGAGCTGCGGCTGGCAGCGACCCTCGGCTTCGTCGCGGGGCTGGCGCTGGCCGACGCGCTCGACGCCGTCGTGCCGAAAGGCCGGATCGCCGTCGCCTTGGATGGCGCGAGCCAGGGGCGCAACCGCTTCGAGCTGAAATGGCCGAACGACGTGCTGGCCTCGGGCGCCAAGCTTGCCGGCATCCTGCTGGAATCGGCGATGCTGGAAGGCGGCCGTTTCGCGGTCGCCATCGGCATCGGCGTCAATGTCGCGGCTTATCCCGAGGACTTGCCTTATCCAGCGACCTCGCTCAGCGCGCTCGGCGCCGATTGCGATGCCGAAATGCTGTTCCTGGCGCTTTCGGATGCCTGGAGCGAGAATGCCAGGCTCTGGGACGACGGGCGCGGGCTCGATGCCATCAGAAAACACTGGCTTGCCCGCGCGGCGGGGCTTGGCGGCGAGGTTGCTGTCAGAATTGACGGCAATGTGGTGCGCGGCGTCTTCGAAACCATTGACGAGGACTGCCGTTTCGTGATCCGCGACGATGAAGGATCGGTTTTGACGATCGCGGCGGGCGACGTGCATTTCGGCGCTGTCGCCTCGGCCCGGGTATAGTTTTATTTTGCGCCGTTCCGGACGAAGTCATTGACTACGGTTTTCCCGGAATTGCTCCAACGGCTTGGCCTGACGGCCAGGAAGGAAAGAATTCATGGCGAATAGAGAAAACGCCGAGCTCGTTTTCGCGCCGTTGGGCGGCGTCGGCGAGATCGGCATGAATTTCGCCCTTTATGGTTATGGGCCCGCTGATGCGCGCGAATGGATCGTCGTCGATGTCGGCGTCACCTTTCCCGATAGCGCGCATCCCGGCGTTGATCTCATCCTGCCCGATACGCGCTTCATCGAGGAGAACATCGACGGCCTGCGCGGCATCGTCATCACCCACGCGCATGAGGACCATTACGGCGCGCTGCTCGATATCTGGCCGAGGCTCAAGGCGCCGGTCTGGATGACGCCGTTCACCGCAGGCCTGCTCGAAGCCAAGCGGCAGGGCGAGCAGAACGCGCCGAAGATACCGGCGTCCATCTACCGGGCCGGCGAGAAATTCACCATCGGACCGTTCGAGATCGAGGCCATTCCGGTGGCGCACTCGATTCCCGAGCCGATGTCGCTGGCGATCACCACGCCGGCCGGCACCGTCATCCATACCGGCGACTGGAAGATCGACCCGGAGCCGACGATCGGGCCGAAGACCGACGAGGCGCGGTTCCGCGCCTATGGCGACAAGGGCGTGCTGGCGCTGATCTGCGATTCCACCAACGCGCTGAGGGAAGGGGAGTCGCCGTCGGAAGTGGCGGTGGGCGAAGGCCTAAAGGGCGTCATCGAGAAGGCCAAGGGCCGCGTCGCAGTCACCACTTTCTCCTCCAATGTCGGGCGCATCGTCTCGATAGCGCGCGCGGCGCGCGATGCCGGCCGGCAGTGCCTGGTGCTCGGCCGCTCGCTGAAGCGCGTCATCGACGTGGCGGGCGAGCTCGGCTACATGGATGGCCTGCCGGAGTTCATCGCCGAGGAAGACTATGGCTATATCCCGCGCGAGAACCTGGTGATCATCTGCACCGGCAGCCAGGGCGAGCCGCTCGCCGCGCTGGCAAAGCTGTCGCGCGACGAGATGAAGTCGGTGGCGCTGACGGCCGGCGACACGGTGGTGTTCTCCTCGCGCACCATTCCCGGCAACGAGAGGGCGATCCTGGAAATCAAGAACCGGCTGATCGACCTCGGCATGAAGATCATCGAGGATGGCGACGCGTTGGTGCATGTGTCGGGCCATCCGCGCCGCAGCGAATTGCGCAAGATGTATGAATGGGTGCGGCCGCAGATCGGCGTTCCCGTGCATGGCGAGGCGGCGCATCTGGTGGCGCAAGGCTCGTTGATGTCGATGTCGGGCATCGGCCAGGTGGCGCAAGTGCGTGACGGCGACATGCTCAGACTCTGGCCCGGCCCGGCGACGATCATCGACCAGCTGCCGTTCGGCCGGCTGTACAAGGACGGGTTCTTGATCGGCACCGACCAGGCCATGGGCATACGCGACCGCCGCAAGCTCTCCTTCGCCGGTCATGTCGCGGTCAATGTCGTGCTCGACGACAAATACGAGCTCGCCGGCGACCCCGACCTGGTGGCGATCGGCGTGGCCGAGGCGGATGCCAGCGGCGAAACGCTGGAAGACCTGATGCTCGATGCGGCAATCGGCGCGGTGGACTCCATTCCGCGCCAGCGTCGAAAAGACCTCGACCTGGTGCAGGAAGCGGTGCGTCGCGCCGTGCGCGCCGCCGCCAACGAAGCCTGGGGCAAGAAGCCGCTGGTGACGGTGTTCGTCACGCGGTGACGAACAAGGGAATAGGGGAGTAGGGCAGTAGGGCAGTTGGGCAGTAGGGAAGAATGAGTGGTTACTTTCTTGTGCCTTTTTTCCCTACTCCCTTACTGCCCTACTCCCTTACTCCCCTAAAAGCGGAGCGCTTTATGCTTGGACGCCTGAACCATGTCGCGCTTGCCGTGCCGGATCTGGCTGCGGCGATGGCTGCCTATCGCGATATGCTGGGCGCGCGATTGAGCGCGCCGCAGGCGCTGCCGGAGCATGGCGTGACGGTGGTGTTCGTCGATGTCGGCAACACGAAGATCGAGTTGCTGGAGCCGCTGGGCGATGCCTCGCCGATCGCGGCGTTTCTCGAGAAGAACCCTTCGGGCGGCATGCATCACGTCTGCTATGAGGTCGACGATATCCTGGCTGCCCGCAACCATTTGAAAGCGAGCGGCGCACGGGTGCTCGGCGACGGCCACCCGAAGATCGGCGCGCATGGCAAGCCGGTGCTGTTCCTGCATCCCAAGGATTTCTTCGGTACGCTCGTCGAACTGGAGCAGGCATGAACTGGGTCCTGTTCGCGGCGCTGTTCTTCGTCACCTGGTGGTTGGTGCTGTTCATCGTTCTGCCGTTCAGCCTGCGCACGCAGGACGACGACAGGGATGTCACTCTTGGCACGGTTTCCAGCGCGCCGCGCGGGCCGCATATGCGGCGCGCCTTCCTGGGCGCGACGGTCGTGACGGTGGTCGTGATGGGTATTCTCTACGGGCTGACGATGGGGCTAGGATTCAGCTTCGACGACATCATGCGGATCATGCCGGACTTTAGTCCGAATACCCATCACTGACGCTGAGAACACGGTCTCCGCAAGTATTGCGAAGCATGCGCGCGCAGGGGTTGAGATCGGAAGCCGGCTTCCGATTTTCGCGAGCGCGGGACTGTCAAGCTGTTTGGCAGAGGGCTGGGCTAAGCAGATGATTGCACAAAAAAAATGCAAGGCACGAGGCCTTGCAATTTAAACGCGTCCGATCCGTTTCCGGTGTCCGGCGGCAGCGAGTTACCGCGCCTAGATCGCATCCTCCCAAGACTTTGACCGCGTAGGAGAGCAGATTTTTCTCCGCCCTCTCGGTTATCGGCGCACACTAGACCAAGGCAGGTGAAAATGTCACGAAGAATTTTGCCCGGAAACGGGCAATATCGTGCTGCACTGCACAATAGTGCGGCAAGGCTTGCTTGTGAATCGATCAAAAAGCCATTTGCGGCACTTTGCGGTCAAAATCGCCTTTTTGGTAAGGTGCAGAAGGCCCCATACTTTGGGGCACTCGGGTTTCCATTCGGCCATGAAATGGCTATGAAGCCCGGGCAAGCAGCCTCGGTTGCGCCGATTCCCCCGCGCGGCCATTTTCATTCACGGACCAGTCCATGCGTTTGTCGCGCTACTTCCTGCCCATTCTCAAAGAAAATCCCCGCGAGGCCGAGATCGTCTCGCACCGGCTGATGCTGCGCGCGGGCATGATCCGCCAGCAGGGGCAGGGCAGTTTTTCGTGGCTGCCATTGGGCAAGCGCGTGCTGGACAAAGTTTGCCAGATCATCCGCGAGGAGCAGAACCGCGCTGGCGCGCTGGAAATCCTGATGCCGACCATCCAGTCGGCGGATCTTTGGCGCGAAAGCGGCCGTTACAACGACTACGGCAAGGAGATGCTGCGCATCAAGGATCGGCAGGATCGCGACATGCTCTACGGTCCGACCAACGAAGAGATGGTCACCGAGATTTTCCGCGCTTACGTCAAGTCCTACAAGGACCTGCCGCTCAATCTCTACCACATCCAGTGGAAGTTCCGCGACGAGGTGCGCCCGCGCTTCGGCGTCATGCGCAGCAGAGAGTTCCTGATGAAGGACGCCTATTCCTTCGACCTCGATTTCGAGGGCGCCAGGGCCGCCTACAACCGCATGTTCGTCTCCTATCTCAGGACGTTCACGCGCATGGGCCTGCAGGCCATCCCGATGCGCGCCGATACCGGCCCGATCGGCGGCGACCTCAGCCACGAGTTCATCATCCTGGCCGAGACCGGCGAGAGCCAGGTGTTCTGCGACCGCGCTTATCTGTCGCTCGACGTGCCGGGCGCGAACACCAACTTCTCCGACGATGCCGAGATCGGCGGCATCGTGACGAAATGGACGACGCCTTACGCGGCCACCGACGAAATGCATGACGAAGCTGCCTGGGAGAAGGTCGCCGAAGGCGACCGGCTTTCGGCGCGCGGCATCGAGGTCGGCCATATCTTCCATTTCGGCGAGAAATACTCCAAGCCGATGAACGCCAAGGTGACCGGCCCCGACGGCAAGGACCATTATGCGTCCGGCGGTTCCTACGGCATCGGCCCGTCGCGCCTGGTCGCGGCGATCATCGAGGCGAGCCATGACGAGAACGGCATCATCTGGCCGGAAGCGGTGGCGCCTTTCGACATCGGCCTGATCAACATGAAGGTCGGCGACGCCGAATGCGACCGCGTCTGCGACGAGCTCTATGCGGCGCTGACCTCGGCCGGCAAGGACGTGCTCTATGACGACACCGACCAGCGGCCGGGCGGCAAGTTCGCCACCGCCGACCTGATCGGCCTGCCGTGGCAGGTGATCGTCGGCCCACGCGGCGTGGCGGCGGGCGAGGTCGAGATCAAGAACCGCAAGTCGGGCGAGCGCGAGACGCTGCCGATCGCCGAGGCCAAGAAGCGCCTGGGTATCGCCGCATGAGCGAGGCGGCGACAGCGGCCAAATCAGGAGCGGGCGCCTTTTCCGGCTTCGAGCGCATGGTGGCGTGGCGCTATCTGCGCTCGCGGCGCAAGGAGACGGTAATCTCGGTCATCGCCTCCATCTCCTTCCTCGGCATCATGCTCGGCGTCGCGACGCTGATCGTCGTCATGGCGGTGATGAACGGTTTCCGCGCCGAGCTGCTCACGCGAATCCTCGGCGTCAACGGCCATCTCATCGTGCAGCCGCTCGATTCGCCGCTGGAGGACTACGCCCAGGTGGCGAGCCGCATCAACGGCGTCTCGGGCGTCAAATACGCGATCCCGCTGATCGACGGCCAGGTGCTGGCGCAAGGCAATGTCGGCGGCGGCACGGGCGCCCTGGTGCGCGGCATCCGCGGCGAGGACCTCGGCAAGATCTCGATCGTTTCCAGCAACATCAAGCAGGGCACGCTCGACGGTTTCGACACCGGCGAGGGCGTGGCGATCGGCAAGCGCATGGCGGAAAGCCTCGGGCTGGTGCTCGGCGATACTATCACGCTGATCTCGCCGGACGGAGACGTGACGCCGCTCGGCACGACGCCGCGCATGAAGGGCTACAAGGTGGCCGCGATCTTCGAGGTCGGCATGTCGGAATATGACAGCTCGATCGTCTACATGCCGTTTTCGGAAGCGCAGCTCTATTTCAACATGGACGGGCGCGCGCAGACCATCGAGATCTATGTCGACAATCCCGACAATGTCGATGCGCTGAAGCCGCTGGTCGAGCAGGCGGCGCAGCGGCCGGTCGATCTCGTCGACTGGCGCCAGCGCAACGAGACCTTCTTCTCGGCGCTGCAGGTCGAGCGCAACGTCATGTTCATGATTCTCACGCTGATCGTGCTGGTGGCGGCGCTCAATATCATTTCGGGCCTCATCATGCTGGTGAAGGACAAGGGCCACGACATCGCCATCCTGCGCACCATGGGCGCCTCGCGCGGCGCGATCCTGCGCATCTTCCTGATGACCGGGGCGGCGATCGGCGTCACCGGCACGCTCGCCGGCGTGCTGCTCGGCGTCGTCATCTGCATCAACATCGAATCGATCCGCCAGTTCTTCTCGTGGATGACCGGCAGGATACTGTTCAACCCCGAGCTCTATTTCCTCAGCCAGCTGCCGGCGAAGATGGACCCGCGCGAGACGACCTATGTCGTCATTATGGCGCTGGGCCTGTCCTTCATTGCGACGGTGTTTCCGGCTTGGCGGGCCGCCCGGCTCGATCCGGTCGAAGCCTTGAGGTACGAGTGATGGCCGAAGCCATTATCGAGCTGAAGGGCGTCGAGCGGCACTACGTCCAGGGGCCGCGCAAGCTCACCATTCTGAACGGCGCCGACTTTTCGCTGAGGCGCGGCGAGATGGTGGCGCTGGTGGCGCCATCGGGTTCCGGCAAGTCGACTTTGCTGCATACGGCGGGACTGCTGGAGCGGCCCGATGCTGGCGACGTGATCCTCGCCGGCCGCGCCTGTGGCCGCCTCTCCGACGAAGAGCGAACCGCGATCCGCCGCAACGATATCGGCTTCGTCTACCAGTTCCATCATCTGCTGCCGGAATTCTCGGCGCTCGAGAACATCATGATGCCGCAGCTGATCAAGGGGCTTCCTCCCAAGGAGGCGTCGGAGCGGGCGGCACAGCTTCTGGATTACATGCAGATCGGCAAGCGCGCGCAGCACCGGCCGGCCGAGCTTTCCGGCGGCGAGCAGCAGCGTGTCGCCATTGCCCGCGCGGTCGCCAACGCACCGCTGGTGCTCCTGGCCGACGAGCCGACCGGCAATCTCGATCCGACGACCGCCTCCTATGTCTTCGATGCGCTCGAAGCGCTGGTCCGGCAATCGGGGCTGGCGGCGCTGATCGTCACCCACAACCACGAGCTGGCTTCGCGCATGGACCGGCGGGTGACGCTGGCCGAAGGCAAGGTGGTGCCCCTGTAGGCCAAGCCGGTATTCGGATGAGGCTGGCCTGCGGACGGCAGTTTCCTGCGCTTCCGGTGCTCACGTACTTTAAGTACGCTCCGCTCCAGTTCTCGGAACCTGCCATCCTCGACTCAGCCTGATCCGAATTCCGGTTTGGCCTGGCTCCGCGCAACGAACCTCATCGCTCGTCAACCTTTCCTTAACTCTGCCCAAACGGACCGGCTGAATTCGCTCCGCCGGGCTATCGACGGTCGTTGACATTCGAACAAAATTAGAACAAATTACGAACATACTAACAACGGAGAGAGTTATGTCTGATCTGGTTCAGGATGTCGTCTCGCTGGTTTGCATGAGCACCTTTCTCGTTTCCATGGCGATCTGGATCGGCGCCATGTGATCAGGCGGCCTCGCCGCCGCTGTTTCGGGCGGGCGAGGGCCCGCCCTTGCGGGATGGGCAAGAACCCGCCTGGGATGGGCAAGAGCCCGGCCATTGTTGTTAAGTCTTTCTTGGCCGCGCCGACGTAGGCTGCCCATCCAGACAGGAGCCCAAGACAGGGGAGCCAAGTGTCGGTCTTCGTCACGGTCACCCTCGTGGCCGGCAATCTCGGACTGATCTTCCTTTTGATGACCGTGCCGCTCGGGTCGCGCACGGTGACGGTCAGCCGCGTGATCAAGGCCGATCGCGAGCGCCTCTGGCAGGCGTTGTGGCCGTTCGGAAGCGACGCCGGGTGGTCCGGGGAAATCCTTTCGGCCGAGCCGCTGGACGGCGAGGGAACGGCGCTGATCAGATTGTCCTGGGATGGCCGGGACGGGCGGCCGATCGAACGCAAGTCGCGGTTCGAGGATGTCGGCGAGGGCAGCCGCTTCTCGATGACGGTCATCGAGGACACGGCGCTCGACCCGTCCTTCTGGGCGAATTATCGCGAGACCGTCGCGCTTTTGCCCGAGGGCGATGCGACGCGGGTGACGCTTACCCAGACCGACCGCTATCGCGGCGTTGCCTTCCTGGTCTTTCGCTTCTTCGCCATGCGCCGTGAGATACGCAAGCTGGATGTCTGGGCGGCAACCGGCACTTATCGCAAGGGCGGCTGGTTCGAGCATCCGCTGAGCCAGATCGGTTTCGCCGTGCTCTCGGCCCTGATCCTGTGGCCGTTCTTCGGCCTCAATATCGGCGGGCTGGCGCTGGCCGCGATCCTGACCTCGGTGGTCGCCCTGCACGAGCTCGGTCATATGGCCGCCTTCCGCCTGACGGGACATCGCCGGGCGCGCATGATCTTCATCCCGCTGCTTGGCGGCATTGCCATCGGCGGCAGGCCCTATGACAGCCGCTTCGAGGTTGCTTTCGTGGCGCTGATGGGCGCCGGCTTCTCCGCTTTCCTGGTGCCGGTGCTGATCGCCGCCAGCGGCCTCGCCGGCAGCGAAGGACATCGCCTGGCCGCGACGCTTTTGGCCACGCTTGCCGGCTGCGCATCGCTGTTCAACATCGCCAATCTGGTGCCGGTGTGGAAATTCGACGGCGGCCAGGTGCTGCGCCAGATCTGCCCCGGCCCGGCGGTACTCGCGCTGGCGTCCTTCCTGCTCTTGTCCGCGCTTCTCGCGCTTGGCTGGCGGGCCGGTTTCTCGCCGAGCTTCCTGCTGATCGCCGGCGCGGTGTTCTCGATCCTCAGCCTCATCACCGTGGGCAGCGGCGTCAAGCCGCGCCACGAGCTGAAGCCGATCAAGACCTTCGACCGATTGGTCATGGCCGGCGCTTTGCTCGCGGTCTTCGCCATCCATGGCTATGGGATGCTGTGGGCTTCCGCGCAGCTCATGTAGGGTGTGTCGATATTCAGGTGAGGCCGGCCTGCAAATGTCGGCTTCCTGCGCTTCCGGTGCTCACGTACTATAAGTACGCTCCGCTCCGGTTCTCGGAACCGCCTTGTTTGGTCGCTTCGCGCCCGTCTTCGACTCCGACTCGGCCTGACCTGAATCTCAACACACCCGTAGGCGGAGCGGCTTAGCCGGCCTTCCGAGCTGGCTCCGCAGTCGGAACGGCGGCAGGTCCGAACACATCCTCGAAAGCGGCTTTCAGCGCCAGGTCGAGGTCGGCCATCGTGACCGGCAGGCCGAGGTCGACGAGGCTGGTCACGCCATGGTCCGAGACGCCGCAGGGCACGATGCCGCTGAAATGGCCGAGATCGGGCTCGACATTGATGGCGATGCCGTGGAAGCTCACCCATCGCCTCAGCCGGATGCCTATTGCCGCGATCTTGTCCTCGGCCGGCGAGCCGTCGAGCAGGGCAGGGCGATCCGGCCGCACCACCCAGACGCCGACGCGGTCCTCGCGCCGCTCGCCGCGCACATTGAAGGCGGCAAGTGTTTCGATGATCCATTGCTCCAGCGCTGCGACGAAGGCGCGCACATCCTCGCGCCGGCGCTTGAGGTCGAGCATGACGTAGGCCACGCGCTGGCCGGGACCGTGATAGGTGTATTCGCCGCCGCGACCCGCGGCAAAGACCGGAAAGCGGTCGGGATCGATCAGGTCTTCGCCACGCGCGCTGGTTCCGGCGGTGTAGAGCGGCGGATGCTCGACCAACCAGACCATCTCGCCGGCAGCACCGCTGCGGATCGCCACGGCGCGCGCCTCCATGAAGGCCAGCGCGTCCGGATAGGAGGTGAGGCCGGGTTCGATCACCCATTCCACCGGCGCCGAGCCGGGCAGGGGCAGGAACGACGTGGCGATCTGGCTGCGTTCTGTCATGGAACTTTCTCGATGTTCCTCTCATATGGCGGCAATCGGCCAAAACGTCCAGTTTCACCGGTGTGAAGCTGGGCCGTAGAGGGTTGTGCAAATGAGCGACGAATATTCCGCTCAGCGCACTTGTTTCGCCGGAAACGATTTGCTACAGGCCCCGGGCCGGAAGGTTCCGGCTCCTACCACGTGCGGTCGTGGCGGAATTGGTAGACGCGCAGCGTTGAGGTCGCTGTGGGGCAACCCGTGGAAGTTCGAGTCTTCTCGACCGCACCAAACCTTCTCCAAAGGCCTTGGAATTAGCGCTACCCGGCGACTGTTGTCGTTGCTGCCTGCGGTGCTCGTTGCCAAACGAAAAGCGGCGGCGGGTCATGAAGACCGCGCCACCGCCTGGTATTCCTAGCCGGTTCAAAAGCTCGGGCTGGATCACGCCGCCTTCTTCGTCCGCGCCAGCGTGTCCGCCACCACTTCGCCGAAGGAGGCGGGGGTCGGCACGATGACGACGCCGGCTTCCTTGAGGATCTCGACCTTTTCCTGGGCCGATTCGCCGAACGCCGAGATGATCGCGCCGGCATGGCCCATGCGGCGGCCTTTCGGGGCGGAGAGCCCGGCGATGTAGGCGATCAGGGGTTTGCGCATGTTGTCGCGCGCCCAGATCGCGGCTTCGGCTTCCTGCGGGCCGCCGATCTCGCCGATCATCACCACGGCGTCGGTGTCGTCGTCGCGCTCGAAGAGCTGCAGAATGTCCTTGAAGGACGAGCCGTTGATGGGATCGCCGCCGATGCCGACGCTGGTCGACACACCTATGCCCAGCGCCTTCATCTGCGATGCGGCTTCATAGCCCAGCGTGCCGGAGCGGCCGACAATGCCGACGCGTCCCGGCAGATAGATGCTGCCCGGCATGATGCCCATTAGCGCCTGTCCGGGCGTGATGACGCCGGCGCAGTTCGGGCCGACGAGGCGCATGCGGTCCTCGAAGCGGTAGCGGCGCATGTAGCGCTTGACCTGCATCATGTCCTGCGAGGGGATGCCGTCGGTGATGCAGACGCAGAGCTTTATCCCGGCATCCGCCGCTTCCATGATCGAATCGGCGGCGAAGGGCGGCGGCACGAAGACGATGCTCGCCTCGGCGCGGGTCTCGCGCACCGCGCCCTTGACGGTGTTGAAGACCGGCAGGCCGAGATGCGTCTGGCCGCCCTTGCCGGGGGTGACGCCGCCGACCAGCTTGGTGCCGTAGCGCTTCATGTCTTCCGCATGGAAGCTGCCGATCTTGCCGGTGAAGCCTTGCACGATGACGCGGGTGCTGCGGTTGAGCAGGATTGCCATTTTCTCGACCTCCCTCAGGCTGCTTTCTTGTTCTTGGTGGCTTCGCGCCAGGCGGCGACTGCCTTTTCGGCGGCCTCGGCCAGCGTGTCGGCGACGATCACCGCC
>NZ_RZSA01000560.1:0-4441 GCF_003998075.1 Mesorhizobium sp. M2A.F.Ca.ET.037.01.1.1
ATTGGTGGCAGTCATTTGAGCGGCAACTCCTAAGCTATCAAGGTGTAACAAGCTTAAGCTAGTGAAGTCGCCGTCGGACGGTAAACGAAGGATACTGGGAACCGTAGTACGCGAGGCCTTATCCGCAGATGGGAATAGCCTTCACCGATCCCTGGCTTTGGCGGATTCGATACGTTGAAGCTGGGCGGCCCAAGCGTCTAGTGCGGCGCGCTTTTCGTCCGCGAAAGAGTGCTTCTGATAGACGCCTACGATTGCCCCGAATGATCCGGAGGTATGATTTAGAATCTTTCGATGATGGGAAGAGAAACGCCCAACCTTGCCATCCCGCTGGCGGCCGTCCTTCGCAAGTCGTGTAACGTCCAACGTGGAATCGGCGTCACCTTTTCCGGGTCGTCGTCCCCCTCAGTAGGTCATGGGTTCGAATCCCATCGCGCTCACCAAATTTGACCGTCCAAGATCGACCTGCCTCATCCTTCATAATTGACGATCGGAGCAGGGCCATTGTCCACGTCGCTGATAAGGAACAAAAAGCCATGCTCGGCTGTTTCCTTGCCGAAGGGACCGCAAATCGGGATGCGGATACAGTGGACGTACTGAACTTGGAACTGGCCAGGGCCAGACAGCGCGTCAAGCGCGCGGAGATTTCGCTCAATCACGCAAAACAACTGCTGGACGAGGAATGCGGCGTCGGGATCAATCTTGTGCTGTGCGACCGCATAAGGTCGGAACAGCAGCGGGTCGCGGAGGCCAGGAAACGGCTGGTGAAGATCGCTTCGACCGCCTCAGCCTGACGGTGTGACTTCCTGAGACAATGGAGATCCTGCCGCGTTGCCTTGTTCCTGGACAGGGTCATGGTTAAAGTCGGGCCTCCCAGGGAGGCTCCAGGATGGCACTTGACCTTTCGGTAGAGACCACGGCCCGTAAAGCGGCGACGCCGCCCGGCAAATATCTCTTGGGCCCGGTCGCCGATTTCCTCATGCTCGGCGGCAGCGCGTTTTTGATCCTGCCGATGCTGTTCTTCGTGCCGCGCGATTATGAAGGTCCGCTGGCCGCGACGATGGTCGTCGTCGCCTATCTGGTGAACTACCCGCATTTCGCCCATTCCTACCAGATCTTCTATCGCAATTTCGGCCGCAAGGCGCGGGGCGAGGGATACGACAGGAGCCTGCAACTTCGCTACATTTTCGCCGGCGTCATCGTTCCGGTGATCATGGCCCTGTTCTTCGCCTATGGCGCGGCGGCGTCGAACACGCGGCTGCTCGGCTTCGCGGCCAATGCGATGTTCTTCTTCGTCGGCTGGCACTACGTCAAGCAAGGCTACGGCATGCTGATGGTCGACGCCGTCTTGAAGCGCAAATTCTTCGATGACCGGGACAAGAAGGTGCTGCTCGTCAACAGCTACGCGGTGTGGATCCTGGCTTGGCTGCAGACGAATACGGCTGTGACGCAGGGGCAGTATTACGGACTCCAGTATTACACTTTTGCCGCGCCGTCCTGGATTACCGATATTGCGGTGCTGGCGGCCGTCGGATCGACGGCGGCCACGCTTCTGATGCTGGCCAGACGTTGGCGAAAGAATGGAGGCCTGCCGTATAACGGCATCGTTGCCTATGTCGCATCGCTCTATCTCTGGATCCTGATTGCGAGGATAAACCCGCTCTGGTTGCTGGTGGTGCCGGCGCTGCACTCGCTGCAATATCTGGCCGTGGTCTGGCGCTACCAGACCAATGTCGAGAGATCCGTCTCGGATGCCACGAGCGACCCGGAGCCGAAAATCCTATCGGTGCTCGGGCCTCGCTACAGGTTGCGGGTCCTCGGTTTCATCATCGGCGGCGGCGCGCTCGGCTATCTCGGCTTCTGGCTGATCCCGTTCGTGCTGACCGCCCTGGTCCCCTATGACAAACAGGTGCTCGGTTCGTCGCTGTTCTTCTTCATCGTGCTGATCTTCATCAACGTGCACCACTATTTCCTCGACAATGTGATGTGGCGCCGCGGCAATCCGGAAGTGTCGAAATATCTGTTTCGATAAGGAAGTTGGCTCTGCCCCGTGTGACAAGTCATGCGATGAGCGACACATTCCCGCCGGCATGACGCTCCAGCCGTCCGGCAAGGTCGAGCTCCAGCAGCACCATCGATATCTGCGCCGCACTCATACCCGTGTGGCGGATGATGTCGTCCACCGCGATCGGCGTGGGTCCCAGCGCCTCCAGCACATCGGCGCGGTCGTTTTCACCGGGCGGCGGCAGGGCCGAGATGTCGGGCGCCTCGGCAAGCGGCGCGGTTCTTGGAGGGCGGGTGCCGGCGAGCGGCGCCAGCGCGCCGAGCACGTCGGCGGCTTCGGTGACAAGCGTGACGCCGTCCTTGAGCAGGGCGTTGCAGCCGGCGGCGCGCGGGTCGAGCGGCGAGCCCGGCACGGCAAAGACCAGCCGGCCCATGTCATTGGCGAGGCGGGCGCTGATCAGCGAGCCGGAACGTTGCGCGGCTTCCACCACCACCAGGCCGAGCGCCATGCCGGCGACAAGGCGGTTGCGGCGCGGGAAATCCTGGGCGCGCGGCTGCCAGGCGAAGGGCATTTCCGAAACGATCGCGCCGCCGCGATCGGCGATCTCGTCGCACAGGCCGGCATTCTCGGGCGGGTAGGGGACATCGAGCCCGCCGGCCAGCACGCCGATGGTTCCGGTCGAAACGCTGCCTTTGTGCGCGGCCGTGTCGATGCCGCGCGCCAGGCCGGAAACGATGGCGTAACCTTCGCGGCCGAGGTCGGCCGCCAGCATGCGCGCCATCTTGATGCCGGCCAGCGACGCGTTGCGGGCGCCGACAATCGCCACCGCCGGCATACGGAAGACCGCGCCTTCGCCTTTCACCGCCAGCAGCGGCGGCGGATTGTCCAAGGTCTTCAGCAAGGGCGGATAATCGGCCTCGCCAATGCCGACGAAGCGGGCGCCGGCGCGCCGGGCGGCCTCCAGCTCGGCTTCCGCCTCGGCGAGGGAGGGGATGCGGACGATGCGATTGGCGCCGCCGGAGATCATCAATTCGGGCAGCATTTCAAGCGCTGCTTCGGCCGAGCCGAAGCGGTTGATTAGCTCGCGAAACGAAGCCGGGCCGACATTGGGCGTGCGGATCAGCCGAAGCCAGGCAAGCCGCTGCCGGTCGCTGAGGCGCGGGCCGGCGGCTGGAGCGCTCATCCTTTCGCCCCGATCTTGCCTTCGGTGCCGGCCAGCAGCCGCGAGATGTTGGCATGGTGCTTGGCGATCACGATCAGGCTCATCACGGCGAACAGGCCGGCGATCTGCGGCGTGCTGATGAAATAAAGCGCGATCGGCACGATGACCGCCGCCGCCAGTGCGGCCAGAGAGGAGTATCGAAACAGAAAGGCCATGGCGAGCCAGACGACGGCGAAGACGAGCATGCCCTGCCATGCAAGGCCGAGCAGCACGCCGAGATAGGTGGCGACGCCCTTGCCGCCTTTGAAGCCGAGCCAGACCGGGAAGAGATGGCCGAGGAAGGCGCCGCAGCCCGCCAAAAGTCCGAAGTCCGGCGAAAAATGCCCGGCTATGAGGGCGGCGGCGGTGCCTTTCAGCGCGTCGAGCAGCAGCGTTGCAGCTGCGAGCCCTTTGTTGCCTGTCCTCAGCACATTGGTCGCGCCGATATTGCCGGAACCGATGTTGCGGACGTCGCCGAGACCGGCCGCGCGAGTGATCAAAAGTCCGAACGGTATCGAGCCGAGCAGATAGCCGAAAACGAGCGCGATCGCATAACCCATTGTTTCCCCCGTATTCCTTCCTTGGCTCGCTCGCCTTAAGATTGATTCAATTTGCGTTATGCAACTCTGATTTGCAATAGCCGGCGCTGCGCGGGCATCAGTCGAGCATAATGGTAGAGTCGAGAGGGTTCGCCAAGCAACTCCGTGCCTGGCAGACTTGGCAGCGCTCAATGCGTCGGATGGTCTAGGCGGAAAAAACCGTGCGGCCCGCGACCACCGTCCGCAGGACCTTGCCTTGAACGCGCGCACCTTCGAAACAGGTGTTCTTCGAGCGCGAGCGCAGGCCGCCTTCGCTGACGATCCACGGCTCGTCGAGATCGACGACCGCGAGATCGGCCGGCGCGCCCGGCTGCAGCGTGCCGCCCGGCAGGCCGAACAATCTCGCCGGTGCCGTGGACAGCGTCTCGATCAGCCTGAGCAGCGGCACGTCGCCATTGTGGTAGAGCCGAAGCGCTGCGCCAAGCAGCGTCTCCAGCCCGATGGCGCCGGCGGCCGCGTCGGCGAAGGGCAGGCGCTTGGTGTCGACGTCCTGCGGGTCATGCGAGGAAACGATGATGTCGATCGTGCCGTCCTTGATCGCCTCGATCATCGCCAGCCTGTCATCCTCGGCGCGCAGGGGCGGCGTCAGCCGGAAGAAGGTACGGTATTCGCCCACATCGTTCTCGTTGAGCGACAGAT
>NZ_RZSA01000561.1:0-4440 GCF_003998075.1 Mesorhizobium sp. M2A.F.Ca.ET.037.01.1.1
ATCATGGCGTCCGGTGTGACCGGCTGCACCAGCATTTCCTACTACGCGCAGTCGCTGGAGGGCCATGTCGAGATCATGGCCGCGCGGAAAAATGTTGGAAAACTGATCCGCGATCCCTCTACGCCCAAGGCGCTGCGCGCCAAGCTGACATCGGCCACCGCCATCCGCCGCTTTGCCACGGAAGAACTGGCGCTGCCCGACAACAGCAGCTACCGCAGCTATGTCGATGTCGGCCGCAACGATGTGACCTTGGCGGTCTTTGCCGCGCCGCAATTCTCGCTCGCGCCGGTAACATGGTGCTTTCCGGTGTTCGGCTGCGTTCCCTACAAGGGCTACTTTTCGCGCAAGGACGCGCTCGAAAATGCCGCCGCGCTGCAGCGGCGGGGGCTGGACGTCTATGTGACGGGTATCACGGCCTATTCCACGCTGGGCTGGTTCAGCGACCCGCTGCTCAGCACCATGCTGCGCCAGAACGACACCTATCTCGCCAGCCTTGTCTTCCATGAGCTGGCGCACCAGAAAGTCTATGTGAACGGCGACTCCGCGTTCAACGAGGCCTTCGCGGTTTCCGTCGAAACCACCGGCACGAGGAAATGGCTGCGCGCCACCGGCAATCGCGCCGGATTGCGCAGCTACGAAGCCGATCGCAAGCGCAAGGCGGATTTCCTCGGATTGATCTCGAAGACCCGGGACGAGCTGAAACAGGTCTATGGAAGTCCCCGCGGCCCGGAGCAGATGGCGGCCGCCAAGGCAGCCGCGATCGACAGGCTGCGGATGCGCTACCGGCAGATGCGCGACAAGCGCTGGGCTGGATACCGCGGATATGACGCCTGGTTCGACAGCCCGATCAACAACGCGAAGTTCGCCGCCACTGCCGTCTACGGCGAACAGGTCCCGGCCTTCCTTCGCCTGTTCGACTTGTGCTCCGGCAACTATCCGAGATTCTACGCCTCTGTTCGACGTATAGGCGCCTTGCCCGCGCCCTCTCGTGCCGAAGCGCTCAAGGCCGCGACGACGTGTGATTGAGCTGAGCCGGCGTTAATTCTCCGCCAGCGCCGTCACCTCACGCCGGAAGGGCAAGGCATCGCCGATATCGGCCTCGTCCAGTTCCCGGGCGAAGCGGTGGCCGGCATAGGTAGCCCAGGCGATCGGCCCCGGCGCCTCGGCATCGCCGATGACCTTGATCGAACGTATGCCGTTGTCGGCCCATTCGTTTTCCCGGGCTTTCAGTTCGCGCCAGACGGTGTCGTCCTGATTGCGCGACGTGACCAGAACGACGGCATCGGCCGCCAGCTCCTGCCGCGCTCCGGTATAGACGCAGGCCGTGATGACGCCGCCCGACACGATGCTCGTGACGGTCCGGTTGAGGACGATATCGACACCCAGCTCCGCCAGGCGGCGGTGGATGGCGCCCTGCTCCAGCGTGTTGCGGGTCCAGTCCGACACATAGGCCGATGGCGTCACCAGGGTCACCTTGGCGCCCCGCCGCGCCATCAGTTCGGCAAGAACTCCGCCCATATAATAGTGGTCGTCGTCGAACAGCACGACATTGCCGGCCGGCACCTTGCCGTCCATCAGATCGTCCGGCGTGTAGACCGGCATGGCGGCGTCGATCGGCATCGGCACGACATGCGCGCGTGCCACGCCGTCGCGCCGCCAGGTCGACCCGGTGGCGATGGCGACATTCTGGAAGCCGAAGGACAGGAGGTCGTCCGCCGACAGCCGGCTCTGAAAATAGATGTCGACATTGGGCATCTGGCTGATCTGGTATTGGCGATAGTCGCGCACCCTGCCCCAGGCGGACAGGCCCGGCAGCAGGCACTCGCGCGCCACGCGCCCGCCGAGTTCGGTGCCCGCTTCCGCCAAGGCCACCTGATAGCCGCGCAGGCCGAGCGCGCGGGCGGCCTCCAGCCCGGCGGGCCCAGCGCCGACGATCAGCACGCTGTCGCTGTCACCCTTGGCCTGCATGCGCTCCGGATGCCAGCCCTTGCGCCATTCCTCCATGAAGGTCGGATTCTGCGTGCAGCGCGAGATGGACATGGTCATGTCTCCGGTGATGCAGATGTTGCAGCCGATGCATTCGCGTATGTCCTCGATGCGGCCCTCCTCGACCTTCTTCGGCAGGAAGGGATCGGCGATCGACGGGCGGGCGCAGCCGATGAAGTCGAGCGTGCCGGACTTGATCATCCTCACCATCACATCCGGCGAGGTGAAGCGGCCGACGCCGACGACCGGCTTCGAGGTCAGTTTCTTGATGCCGGAGACGAGGCTCTCCTGCGCTGCCTCTTCCTTGAAGCGCGAGGGTCCCGAGCAATCCTCCCAGGCGCCGTGGGCGAGGTCCCAGAGATCAGGCAGCTCGGCATGCATCTCGATCATGTCGCGGACTTCGGAATTGGCGAAGCCAAGCTCGCCGATCATCTCGTCCAGCGACAGCCTGAGCGTCAGGCCGCAGGTATCGCCGATCGCGTCCCGCCCTTCCTCGATCAGCTCGCGCATCAGCCGCGAACGGTTCTCCAGCGAGCCGCCATATTCGTCGCTGCGCTGGTTGGTGGCGGTGGACAGGAAATGCTGGATGATGCCGAAACCATGCGCGCCGTAGAGGCACACAAGGTCGAAACCCGCCTGCCTGGCGCGCTTGAAAGCGTTGCGGTGCCAGCGGCGCAGGTCGCGTATATCCTGCTTGTCCATGGCGCGCGCCTGCACCGGATCGTTGGTGAAGGTGCGGATCGGCAAAGCCGACGGCCCGCGCGGAACCTCCTTGGTGTAGAGGTTGGGGCCATTGATGCCGGAATAGGCGAGCTGGATGCCGGCCAGCGCGCCATATTCGTGCATGGCTTTCGCCATCTTGGCCAAAGCCGGAATGTCGGCGTCGTCCCACAGGCGGAGCTCGATGAAGGGCGTGATCTCCGAGGTGTGGTGCATCTCCGTCTGTTCGGTGAAGATGACGCCCCATCCGCCTTCGGACTTCATGCGGCGCATCTCGGCCGCGGCCGACGGATCGCGATAGCCGCCGCCATTGCAGTGCGGAACCTGGTAGAAGCGGTTCTTGGCGGTCACCGGACCGATCTTCATCGGCTCGAACAGAATGTCGTAGCGTGGGTCGCGCATGGTACTTCCCTTCTCGTCGGCTGGCGCTGCCGATGCTCCGGAGACTACTCATAAGTTGGCGCCGGCGCGGGAAAACTACGGAATTCTTCTGCGCGGGTTAGGACATGCCTAATCTCGCGTCGCCGGGATTAGGCTGCAATGAATCGAAGCTGAGCCAAATGCGACTTCAGGGCGGTCATCGCCCGATGTAGACAGCCGGTTGCGGCAACGGGACAAGGCACATGGGCAGCATCGATATCCTCGAACGGCTGATAGCCTTCCCGACAGTGAGCCGCGAGTCGAACCTCGACCTCGTCAGTTATGTGGCTGACTTGCTCGAAACGAGCGGCATAGCCAGCCAGCTCATCCACAGCGCCGACGGCCACAAAGCCAACCTCTTTGCCACCATCGGCCCGTCCGACAGGCCCGGCATCATGCTGTCTGGCCATACCGACGTCGTTCCTGTCGACGGCCAGAACTGGACGCTGCCGCCATTCTCCATGACCGAACGCGACGGCAGGCTCTACGGGCGCGGCGCCGCGGACATGAAGGGCTTCGTCGCCTCAGCGCTCGCGGCCTGCCTCAAGGCAGCGAAGATGCCGCTGCGCACGCCCTTGCATCTGGCGCTCTCCTATGACGAGGAGGTCGGCTGCCTCGGCGTGCGCGACCTGATCGACATGCTGAGCGCCGCACCGCAACGCCCGCTGCTCTGTATTATCGGCGAGCCGACCAACATGCAGGTGGCCACGGGGCACAAGGGCAAGCTCGCGGCGCGCGCCGTCTGCAGGGGACGCGAAGGCCATTCGGCTCTTGCTCCGCTGGCGCTCAACGCCATCCATCTCGGCTGCGATTTCGTGCGCGCCTTGCGCGAGGAACAGGACCGGCTTGCCCGCGACGGCGCGCGCGACGGCGACTACGACATTCCCTACACGACGGTGCATGTCGGCAAGATCAATGCCGGCGTGGCGCTCAACATCGTCCCCAACCTCTGCGTGGTCGATTTTGAGATTCGCAACGTCGCCGCCGACGATGCCACGGGCATCCTCGACAGGCTGCGCAGTGCGGCCGCACGCATTGCCGCGGATGCCGCTTCGATCGCCCCCGAAGCGGCAATCGACATCGAGATCACCAACACCTATCCGGGCCTCGACACGCCGGCAGCTTCGGAAGCGGTCGCGTTCGTAAAATCGCTGACCGGCGCCAACGACACCATGAAGGTCGCCTTCGGCACGGAAGGCGGATTGTTCAGCCGCGATCTCGGCACGCCTTCCGTCGTCTGCGGTCCGGGCTCGATGGCGCAAGGACACAAGCCGGACGAATATGTCAGCGTCGAGCAATTGCGGCGCTGCGACG
>NZ_RZSA01000562.1:0-4437 GCF_003998075.1 Mesorhizobium sp. M2A.F.Ca.ET.037.01.1.1
GTCCTGCCCGATCTCGTGCGGGCGCGCCTTCTTCCGGGGTTCGTCGTCGAAGATCGCCATCGTCGCTTCTCCCTTACTTGGCCATTTGCCTGATTTGGCAATCAGCATACATAGGGCAGGGGCGCCGATGCAAACCACTGTGACAAGACAGGATTCGAGGAGACGGGACAGCGATGGCGAACAAGGACAAGATCCCGGAGAAGATGACAGCCATCGCGATCTCGCAACCCGGCGGTCCCAGGGTGCTCAAGCCGGAAACCCGCGACGTGCCGGTCCCCGGCCCCGGCGAAGTGCTGATCCGGGTGCACGCAGCCGGGGTCAACCGACCCGACGTGCAGCAGCGCAAGGGTGTCTATCCGCCGCCGCCTGGCGCCTCGGACCTACCTGGACTCGAGGTCGCCGGCGAGATCGCGGCGCTCGGCGACGACATATCGCGCTGGCGCATCGGCGACCGGGTCTGCGCGCTGACGCCGGGCGGCGGCTATGCCGAATATGTCAAGGTCCATGCCGGCAGCGTGCTGCCGATCCCGGCCGGCTTCACCTATTCGGAAGCCGCGGCCGTGCCGGAGAACTACTTTACCGTCTGGCACAATGTGTTCGAGCGCGGCGGGCTCAAGAAGGGCGAGACGCTGCTTGTCCATGGCGGATCGTCCGGCATCGGCACCACCGCCATCCAACTTGCTTCGGCCTTCGGCGCCACTGTTTTCACCACCGCCGGCAGCAAGGACAAATGCGACGCCTGCCTCAAGCTCGGCGCCGACCGGGCGATCAATTATCGCGAGGAGGATTTCGTCGCCGCGGTCAAGGATGCGACCGGCGGCAAGGGCGCCGACGTCATCCTCGACATGGTCGGCGGCGACTATGTCGCGCGCAACTACGAGGCCGCGGCCGTCGAGGGGCGGATCGTCCAGATCGCCGTGCAGGCCGGCGCTGTCGCAAGCACCAATTTCGCGACGCTGATGGTCAAGCGCCTGACCCATACCGGCTCGACGCTTCGTCCGCGCACCGTCGAGTTCAAGGCGGCGATCGCCGCCGCGCTGGAGGCGCAGGTATGGCCGCTGCTCGGCACGCGCAAGGTGGCTCCGGTCATGGACATGATCTTTCCCCTGACCGAAGCCTGGCGGGCGCATGAGCGGATGGAAGAGGGCGAGCATATAGGCAAGATCGTCCTCGACGTCGGGTAAGATAGGCCGATGTTCAGGTGAGGCCGGCCTGCGAACGGCGGCTTCCTGCGCTTCCGGTGCTCACGTATTTTTTGGAACCGCATGTCCCTTATCGGAAAACCGGAACCACTTTTCCGGGACATGCGGAAGTACGCTCCGCTCCGGTTCTCGAGCGCCACCATTTTCGGCTCGGCCTGACCTGAATCTCGGTCCGCGTTGTCCCCTGTTCCAAGCTGAACGCATCGTTAATGGTGCAATGCACAAAACGCATTGCGGCCATGCAAAAGCGTCCGTTCATTTCTTGGGCAGGCATGCCTATTTACGCGGCATCAAACGATTTCATCAAACGACTGGAGAAACTGAAATGAACCCGATCCGTGCTTTCCGTAAGTGGCGCATGTACAACGAGACCGTGCGCGAATTGAACAAGCTCAATGCCCGCCAGCTCAGCGACCTCGGCATCAACCGCGCCGACATCGAGCGCATTGCCCGTCAGGCGGTGTAATCAAAACCAGCCCGGCCACAGGGCCAGGCTGGATAGGCAAGCAAGAGCCGTCGAGACGCTTGCTTCGTTTCCGGTTCCAAGCCCGCTGGACCTCGTCCAGCGGGTTTTGTCTTTTAATGGCTGTGAATCAGCCCTTTTCCAAAAACATTGCGAAAATTCGAGGGAGCGTTTATACAGGCCGCGAATTTCCCATTTTGGTGGCTCTAAAACCACCGCCCGCGCGGGAACGCGGGCGAACGAGAAGGATTTTTGACATGGCCAATACGCTGCTGATGCCCAAGGCGACCGCCGTCTGGCTGGTCGACAACACCGCGCTCTCCTTCGAGCAGATCGCGCAGTTCTGCGGGTTGCATCCGCTCGAGGTCAAAGCGATCGCGGACGGCGAGTCGGCGCAGGGCATCAAGGGCATGGACCCGATCATCACCGGCCAGCTGACGCGCGACGAGATTGCGCGCGGCGAGAAGGACATCAACTACCGGCTGAAGCTGTCGGAGCCGAAGGTTCGGGTGCCGGAATCGAAGCGCAAGGGCCCGCGCTACACGCCGCTGTCGAAGCGCCAGGACCGGCCGAACGCCATCCTTTGGCTGGTGCGCAACCACCCCGAGCTCAAGGATGCGCAGATTGCCCGTCTCGTAGGCACCACCAAGTCGACCATCGAGCAGATCCGCGAGCGCAAGCACTGGAACTCGGCCAATCTGCAGCCGATGGATCCGGTGACGCTCGGCCTCACCTCGCAGATCGACCTCGACCTCGAGGTCAACCGCGCCTCGCGCGGCCGCGAGCAGCCGCAGCCCGTCGGCGACACGCTGCTGCCCGCCGCCCTCACCGAACGGCTGGTGCCGGCGCCGGAGAAGCCGAAGGATGAAGACCAGGAGCTCGATGCCAACGCGGTGTTCGCCAAGCTCTCGGCGCTCAAGTCGAAGGACAAGGGCGAAGACGACGAGCAGGAGTAAGCCTTCCGAGGCTATCAACAAAAAAGCCCGCTTCGAGCGGGCTTTTTTGTTGGACAATCGCTCGGGAGGAAGTCACGTCCGCGCGGCGCGGTCGGGCGCCATGCCGTAATCCTCCGAGCGCTCGACGGCGCGGTAGAAATCGGCGAGCTGCTTGCCGCGCTCCGGCTTGAAGGTGCGGCCGGCGATGACGACCGAAGCGATGCGGTCGATGCGGAAGGCGCGGAAATCGTCGCGCATCTCGCACCAGGCAACCAGGGTCCAGACCTTGCCCCAGAACCACAGGCCGAGCGGCCTGATGTCGCGCGCGGTGCCGCGCCCGGCCTCGTCGGAATAGTCGATGGTCAGCACCTGGCGTTTCTCGACGGCGCGCTCGATCAGGTCGATCGCCTCGCGCGCGGCGTCGCTCACCACCCACATCGGCGTGTGGATCTCGGTGCGGGCGATGCGGTCCTTCTCGGTATCGGGAAGCACCGCGCCGATCTTGACCAGCGCCTCGTCGGCGGCCCTTGCCATCGCGGCGCCGCCAAAGGCGCGCACCATGCGGGCGCCGGCAACCAGCGCCACGATCTCGTCACGTGTGAACATCAGCGGCGGAAGGTCGAAACCTTCCCTCATCATGTAGCCCACGCCCGCTTCCCCGTCGATCGGCACTCCGGTCGACTGCAGGTCGGCTATGTCGCGGTAAATGGTGCGCTCGGAAACCTCGAGCCACGTGCCGAGCTTCTGCGCGGTGACCAGTCGGCCACCCCGCAAATGCTGCACGATCTGGAAAAGCCTGTCGGCGCGGCGCATCGGTTTCTCCCTCGGGGTTTATGGCTTCAGCCCTTCGCGCTTGCGCGCGGTCGGCACCAGCATCGACTGGCCTTCGACGACATCGCCGACCGTGCGCGGCGACGGTTTGATGCCGTTGATGCGTGGCGTGTTCAGCCTGTCGTTCCAGCTTTTTACCATACGCAGATTACTCCGGATCATGTTCGTTGTTGTCAGGATCGAAGCCGCTCCAAATACCGCATTCCTCCTGACAACATACTGTCAGGAGGCTGCGGCAAGCTACCGGCAAACAAAGGCTTCTTCCCTGTACTCAACATCACTGGCCGCCAATACATCTGGGCGCGGTGTCGCCACAATCCAAGTCGCGGCGGCAAAATTTCAGTTTTCGCGCACGCGGCCCGTGTAAAGGTCCGGCCAGCCAATGTCCTTGCGGATGTCCGCCGGCAAGGTGTTCAGGAAACGCTGGGTGCGGATCTCGTTGCGCACGGTGCGGATCCGGCCGACATAGTGCTGCACGCTGCGCAGGATGGTAAAACCGTTCATGACCTCACTCCTCTCTTTCGATGAGAAGAGTATCTCACACCCCTCCTGACAGCAGTCTGTCAGGAGGTTGGCAGGGTACGGAAGAAGGCGGCACGGTGCCCCCCGCAGGGCTGGATGAAGCCGATTCCTGTCAGGAGGTGCTCGGCCCGAAGGCCGCAAGAACAGCTTTGACAGCCGCCATCGTTGCTGGTCAAAGGCAGCATGACGAAACTGCTCGCCCTAGTCATCTGCGGCATCATGCTGATCCAGGTCATCAAGCCGCTGGGCTGGCCGGGGCTGAAGCGACGCGGCGATTTCTGGAAGCTGGCGCTGCTTGCGATGGCGGCCATCTCGCTTGCCGCTGTCTTGGGTCATTGGGCTTAGTTCCTTAACGCAGAAGTTTTGACCTGGTTAGTGTGCGTTGGCAGGTCCCACGCCTCGGCGATTAGCTGAGACGCTTATCGCGGTCGTCATCACCACGGGCGGAGCGAGGAGCGAAGCGACGCGCGCAGACCCGAGGATC
>NZ_RZSA01000563.1:0-4435 GCF_003998075.1 Mesorhizobium sp. M2A.F.Ca.ET.037.01.1.1
GCGTCTGGCGCGGCCGGACACGATGGGGCCGAGCTCGGCATAGATCCTTCGGCCGCGGCTTTTCGCGTGCTCGCGCTGCTCCAGCACCAGGAAAGCGCCGCCCGAACCGGTGACCACGCCGCCGCCCTCGGAGCCCTGACGCTGCCAGACCGGCTTCCAGGGGCCGCGATGCAGGTAGCCGGCGAGCTCGTAGCCCAGCAGCATGTCGGAATGCTCCGTCTGGAAGGCGCCGCCGACCAGAACATGGGTCGACTGTCCCGAGCGGATGCGCGCGGCTGCCGTCTCGACGGCCGAGACGCCGGCGCCTTCCTCGCCCATGAAGGTGCGGGAGGAACCGGTGACCTTGTGGACGATCGATATGTTGCCGGCGAGCAGGTTGGAGAGCTGGGCCAGGAACAAAGTCGGCCGCAGTTCCGTCGTCAGCTTCTCGTTGAGCAGCACGTCGCGGTCGTTGCGGCTTTCGGAAGCAGCAAGGATTGCGGCGTCGACGGCCTCGTCGCGCTCGCCGCCACCGGCCGCCACCACCATGTCCATGGTCGTGCAAAGCTCGTCATTGCCCTTGACTCCCGCATCGTCCAGCGCAAGGCCGGCGGCATAGGTGCCGAGGCGCTGCCAGGTTTCCATCTGGCGCTGGTCGCCACGTTTGGCGATCTGCAGGTTCCAGTCGATCTCGGGCAGAGGATGAATGGTATAGGGGGCGAAGCGCTCGGCATCGAGCACCGGCTGGAACCCAGGCTGCGTAAGCTTTTGCCAATGGGCATCCGGACCCTCTCCCAGCGAGGAGACAAGGCCGATGCCGGTGATGACGACGTCGTGGGAACTCATGGGCGGCTGTTGTGGGTCAGGCGACTTTTTGATTTTGCGCATGATCCTTTCCGAAAATCGATGCCGATTTCGGGGTCATGCGCGGAGCGCGTCAAGTTCGCGCTCGCCGTAGACATCAGGCGCTCTTGGCCGCGACCAGCGCGTCGATCTTGGCGCACAGGTTCTTCATGACGAAATAGTCGTCGGTCGAGGCATTGCCGTCATTGACCTCCTGCGTCCACTTTTCCAGCGGCACCTTGATGCCGAATTCCTTGTCGATGGCGAAGACGATGTCGAGGAAATCGAGGCTGTCGATGCCGAGGTCGTCGATGGTGTGGCTCTCGGGCGTGATGGTGTCGATATCGATCTCGCTGGTATCGGCAATGATCTTGGCGACTTTCTCGAATGTGGTGGACAAGGGCTCTTCCTTCGGGTTGCGGGCGGAATCTGTCCGCATCTTGCTTTGCGCGCTGTCTAATCGGTTTTTCCCGGCAGGAAAAGGCCTGATGCGCCGGGAGCAGATGGGACGCCGGCTTTGGGAACGCAAGAAGGGCCGCCGTTCGAACCGGCGGTCCTTCCCATCTTACGCTGCGTCAGCTGAGCGACATGCATCAGTCGCGGAGCTTGACCAGATCGTTGAGCAGCCCGCCCGTCCCGTTGTGGACGGTGAGCCGCTCGACCTTGCCGGCGATGGCCTCCAGAGCCTCGAGCTCCTTCAGCCGCAGCATCACCGGGTTCTCGGCCATCACCTTGGCCGTGTTGAGCAGCGAACCCGTGGCGTTCGTCTCCTCGCGGCGGCGGATGACGTTGGCCTCAGCCTGCTTCTCGGCCGAAACCACCTGGTTGAGGATCTCGCGCATGTCGCCCGGCAGGATCACATCCTTGAGAGCGATGTCGCTGACCTCGACGCCGATCGCGGCCATGTCTTCGCGCACCTTGGCCGCCGCGTCCTCGTCGACCGTGACCTTCTTGTCGAGGATCTGGTCGAGCGTGAGCGCGCCAAGCGTCTTGCGGAAGGCGTACTGCAGGGCGCGGTAGAGGGCTTCCGAGAAGTCCTTCACCGTGCTCACCGCCTGGACCGGGTCGACGACCCGGTACTCGGCGGCGATGTTGACGCGGATCGTCACGCGATCCCTGGTCAGCACTTCCTGCCCGGCGACATCGAGCGACTGGCGCTTGATGTCGACGACCTTCAGCTGGACCATGCGGCCGACATTCCAGAAGGCATGCACGCCCGCTTCAAGCGTGCGAACGAGCACGCCATCCACGAAGAGCAGCCCGACCTGGCCGTCCACGACCGGATGCAGGAACATGTGTTCCGTCTTCCGGGCCTGGCCGAGCCGGCGCATCAGCGCCGGATCGATGGCGAGATCGGCCGCCGTGTCGACGGTCGTAACCTTCCACGGACCGGCATCCGCCCACAGCACCAGCTTGCGGTCCGGCGACAGCACAGAATGCAGCGCGCCGTCGCGCTCGACCACGGCGACCTCCATGCGTCCGGTGCGGACGACGGTGAAGTGACGCGCGGCCACGTCCGGGAGCTTGTCGAACAATGCCTTCTCGTAAGCCGAAACGAATTCCGGGTTCTTCAGGTCGTGCCTGGAGATTTCCAGGTTGCCGCGCCGGTTGGCGAGCCAATGTTCGCCCGGCATCAGGACCGCCTGGATCTCGCCCTTGTAGAGGGCGACGGCACGTTCATTTTCCTTCACGAGGACGCGCTGGCGTCCAAGAGCCTTTTCGAGAATGGTCTTCATTGTCTTACTCCTGTCGGGCATGGCCCCATCCGAGGCGTCACGTCATGCGTCGATCATCCTTTTCGTTTTTCGTTTCACGTCGTCGTACTTCATGTTCCTGGGCACGAATGATCCGGAGACCGGTGGCATCCGCGCGAAGCGGGCCTTCGGGAGCGGATCGCGGGGCGGCGAAGCGGGCGCCGGAAGCCCGAGCTTCCCTTGCCGGCCGCGCCGCGCCTTGACCGTCATCGCGGGCCTGGCCGCGCGCCGATGGCGCAGGACGTCGCCGCCCGGCGAGGCCGAAACCTTGCCGTCCGTGAAGTCCTCGCATTCCGGTCCCCGGACCGTTTTGGATAACACCACCTGAAGGTGTCGGCTTATCAGGCCGTTGGAGAAGGAATCGAACCTTCGACAGTCAGATTAACAATCTGATGCTCTAACCAAACTGAGCTATCCGTGGTGCTGATGAAGGGACTCGAACCCTCGACCTCCGGACCCAAATCCGGCGCTCTAACCTCTGAGCTACATCGGCGATCCCAACACCCGAAACGGCGCCGTACACAGCGCGGCAAAGCCGCCTGCGCGGGCGGAGACGAAAGCTCCAACCGTTGTGCTCGCTTCGGTTTTCGTGACCGGGAGCGCGCCTATAGACCCTGCGACGGGTTGTCGCAAGCGGCATTGTGGCGGCAAATTTGCGGCTTCTTCCGGGAGTTGTATTTCAGCAACACCGGCCGGCGCGATGCCTTAGAAAGTCACGCGCCCCAGCACCTTGAGGCCGTCGCCGTCCGGCGCCACCACCACGGCCTCGCCTTCGCGCGGCGCCACGCCGGTGAGCGCTTCGATGTTTTCGAGATGCGTGACCAGCACCAGATTGTCGGAGCCGGAATAGCCGCGGATCTCCTTCATCACCGCTTCCATTTGCGCGGCCTTCTCGGCCGGGTCGGTCTTGAGCAGGTCGAGCGGCGCGAAGGGCTGCGGCTCGGATTCGAAAGCGATGCGGGCGGTGTCGAGGCAGCGGCAGTAGCGGCTGGAGAGCACGTGATCGATGGGTGCTGCGCGCGCCGCGAACAGCGCGCCGATGCGGCTTGCCTGCTGCTTGCCGCGCTCGGACAGATTGAGCTGCGTGGCGCAATTGCCGATGTCGAAATTCGCCGGGTCGGTCGCTCCGGTGACGAAGGCATGGCGAAGCAGCACGACATGGCCGCCGTCGCGCAGCAGCGCCCAGCCGGCATCGGTCGCGTGGGCAAGAGTGGGAGCGGCAAGGAGGAAAAGCGCCAGAACAAGTCGCAGCATCGGAAGTCCTTTGGCGGCCCGGGCGGGCCGAGGCCGTGATCGGCATATAGGGATCGCAAAGCCGTCCGGAAAACAAGCAGAGGCGCCGGAGATAGGCGTGCGGCGCCAATTGCACAGCGGCCGGGGCTCGCCTATCACGGGAAAAATGTCTCCGCCCGCAAAATGACTCCGCTCACTGAAACCGTCCTCTTCGTCTTCAGCCTCGTGGCGCTCGGCTATCTGGCCGGGCTGACCGGTTATCTGAAGCCGGCGAGCGGGGAGGGCATTTCCGAATTCGCCGTCAATGTGGCGATGCCGCTGCTTCTGTTCCAAACCATGGTCAAGTCGGATTTCCACGGTGTGGCGCCATGGTCGCTGTGGGGCGCCTATTTCGCTGCCGTCGCCATCACCTGGGCCGCAGGCCATCTGGTCACGACGCGGCTGTTCGGTCGGGACGCACGCGCGGGGATCGTCGGCGGCGTGTCCTCGGCCTATTCCAATGTCGTGCTGCTCGGCGCCCCCTTCATCCTCGGCATATTCGGCGCCAGCGGCTTCGAGGTCCTGTCGCTGCTGGTTTCGGTCCACCTGCCGATCATGATGATGGCGTCGATCGTGCTGTTCGAGAT
>NZ_RZSA01000564.1:0-4435 GCF_003998075.1 Mesorhizobium sp. M2A.F.Ca.ET.037.01.1.1
CGAAGCCGCTCATCCATGATGCCAGTCTCTCGCCAAACCATCGCCGGTCCTCCCGGCTGGCAAGAAAACTGTCACCCATCTAATCGGTCCATTCTGTTACCTATCTATCCGGTTCGGACACCGGGCACTTCTCCCCGTATAGAGACGGGGAGAAGAAACCTACTCCCTTGCAATGATCTCCTGGCCGTCGATGACGAGCCTCAGGCCCAGATTGCCGGCCTTGCGGCGGGCGAGGAAGCGCGGGCGGCGCGTGGTGGAGACGCGGCCCTTGCGGCGCTCCTGCGGCGGCAGCGCCTTGATGGCGGCGCCGAGCGATTCTTCCAGCGTGCGGGCAATGCCGTCGGCCTCGATCAGCAGCATCGGCAGGCGATAGGCGTCGGCCCAGGCGCGCCAGTCGGCGGCGACGTCCTCGAGATCGTCGGCGACCAGCAGCGGCACCGAGAGCATCGGATCATTGTGCAGGAGCTCGAGCGTCACGGTGACGTTGCCGTCCGGATCCTCCATGGCGCGCGCGGCAACGCCGCGGAACGCCTTGGCGGGCAGCGCGATGATCGCCGGCAAACCGCTCATCTCCAGCATGCGGCGGATGACGGCGCCGCGCTGGTCGATGGTGAAGGTCACATCGCCATAGTCGTCGCGGGTGGCGTAGCTCACCATCTGCGGCAGGCGAAATGGGTCGAGACGCATGTTGCGCCCGGCCCAGACTGGCTTCAGTCCAGTGTTCATCGATGTCTTCCCTGTTACTCCTGAGGGCCGTTTTCCGGTTCTCTCAGGGCCGGTTTTTCCGGCCTCGTTATGGGAAGAAATGTTAGCGCTGGCTTCTTACCGGCGCGCTTAAGAAAGTCGGTTAAATTTTGCTGATCTCAGGGATGGTTATCGGAATGCGACCGTCCACCAGATATGGGAAGGATCAGATAACCTTACCGGGATTCATGATGCCTGCGGGATCGAAGGCGGCCTTCACCCGGCGCATCAGGTCGATGGCCATCGGCGGCGCCGTGGCGATCAGCTCGTCGCGCTTCAGCTGACCTATGCCGTGCTCGGCCGAGATCGAGCCGTGGAAGGAGCGCACGACATCGTGCACGGCCTTGTTCATCGGGTGATAGAGCTCGAGGAACGGCTCGTCCTGCCAATCCACCGGACGCGAGATGTTGTAGTGCAGATTGCCGTCGCCCATGTGGCCGAAGCAGACCACACGCGCGCCGGGGCAGACGCCTTCCACCACGCCGGCCGCCTTATCGATGAAGTCGGGGATCGAGGCGATCGGCACGGAGATGTCGTGCTTGATCGAGGCCCCCTCAGGCTTCTGGCATTCGGGCAGCGTCTCGCGGAAATTCCAGAAGGCGTCGCCCTGGGCCAGGCTTGCCGACACCACCGCGTCGCCGACGATGCCTTGCTCGAGGCCGGCTGACAGGATCTCCTCGATCAGCGCCTTGCCGTCCTCCTCGGAGCGTCCGGACGAAATCTGCATCAGCACATACCACGGCCAGTCGTCGGCCAGCGGCCGCGTGATGCCTTGCCCGTGCTTCAGCGTGAAATCATAAGGCCTTCTGGCGATCAGCTCGAAAGCTGTGAGCGAAGCTCCGGCGCGGTCCATCGCCAGCGTGAACAGCGAAAGCGCGTCTTTCGGGGACGACGGCAGGCCGGCAAAAGCGACCTCCCTGCCCTTCGGCTTCGGGAACAGTTTCAGCACCGCGGCGGTGATGACGCCGAGCGTGCCTTCGGCGCCGACGAAGAGGTTCTTCAGATCGTAGCCGGTGTTGTCCTTCTTCAATTTGCGCAGGTCGTCGAACACCTCGCCGGTCGGCAGCACCACCTCGACGCCGAGACAGAGCTCGCGCGCATTGCCATAGGCAAGCACGCCCGTGCCGCCAGCATTGGAGGAGAGATTGCCGCCGATCTGGCAGGAGCCTTGCGCGGCGAGCGAGAGCGGAAAGAGCCGGTCGGCGGCGTCGGCCGCCTCCTGCAGCGTCTGCAGGATGACGCCGGCCTCGACGGTCACCGTGTTCGACAAGACATCGATCTCGCGGATGCGGTTCAGCCGCGACAGCGACAGCACGATGTCGTGACCGGATTTGTCCGGCACCTGCGCGCCGACCAGCCCGGTGTTGCCGCTCTGCGGCACGATCGGCGTACCAGTCTCGGTCGCAAGCCGCATGATGCGGCTCACTTCCTCGACGCTGGCGGGCCTCAGCACCAGCGACGTGCGGCCATGCCAGAGGCCGCGCCGCTCGGTGATGTAGGGCGCGATGTCGGCCTGGTCGCGCAAGGCATATTTGTCGCCGACGATTGCCGCGAAGCGGTCGATGACGGCAGGGTCGAGGTCGAAGGGCTGATCGTTCATGGCGGCAAGAACCTATGGCGCTCAGGCCTGCTTGTCACGGGGGGCAGCGGCGCGCGCGAGCCGGTCGTTGATCGCCTCGCCCAGCCCCTCGAAAGGGATCGGCTCGACGGCGATGGTGGCGGCGCCGCTGCGGTCGAGCGCCTGCATGGCGGCAAAAAGGTTGCTGGCCGCCTCGCGCAGGTCGCCGGCCTCGGAGAGATTGCGCATAGCAGCCGCATTCTGCCAGCCCTCGGCGCGGTTGCGGCCGAAGGCAAGCAATGCTTCGCCCCTCACGATCTGTTGAACATTGAGCCGCATCGCCGCACCCGGCGCGTAATGCGAGGCAAGCATGCCCGGCGCCTCGATGCCGGTAGCGCCGCGCACCAGTTTCGCGCCGGCGGCGGCCTCGATCTCCTCGGCGCCGATGCCGCCCGGCCTGAGCAGCCGCAATTTGCCGTCCTCGACCTTGAGGATGGTCGATTCCAGTCCGACGGGCGTCGCGCCTCCATCCACGACCAGCTTGATCCTGTCGCCGAGATCGGCGGCGACCGCCTGCGCCGTCGTGCCGGAAATCCTGCCTGAGGAATTGGCGCTGGGGGCGGCAAGCGGCCGGCCGAGCCGCGCGATCAGCTCGCCGCCGAACCCGCGCGGCATGCGCAGCGCGATCGTATCCAGCCCCGCGGTGACCAGCGGATGGATGCCATTGTCCGCGCGCTGCGGCAGCACCAGCGTCAGCGGGCCGGGCCAGAAGGCTTGCGCGAGTTTTGCCGAGAGCGGGTCGAAGCCGGCAATGTGGTCCGCCATCGCGCGATCGGCGACATGGGCGATCAGCGGGTTGAAGCGCGGCCGGCCCTTCGCCTCGAAAATGCGCGCCACGGCAACGCCGTTGGTGGCATCGCCAGCCAGGCCGTAAACCGTCTCGGTCGGGATGGCGACGACGTCGCCGGCTTTAAGCAACGCCAAAGCCCGCTCAAGCGCCTCGCCAACCGCCAATATCTCAGCCAAATTTGCCACCAGTCTCAAACATGCCGGTCCCGTAATACGACGGCTTCCATCGGGCAAGGGCGGGCATTGGCGATTTATCAATCCCTAAAATGTTAAGTTTCCGCGCAAGCCCGCTTCAATTTGCCGGCCTTAAGGTGCGGACCGGTGGTTACCGGCTGGGGAGTTTTTGTAATGCGTTTGCTCGGAGCGTTCGGCATCGGCCTTTTGGCAATGAACGGCGCGGCGCAGGCGTCGTCGATCGTCGTAGTCGGACCCTCGACGTCGACGCCTTCGGTGGTCAGGCTGGACGCGATCGATCCGGCCAAGCTGTCGGCGCTCTCCGCGCCATCGATGATTGCGCTGGGCGATCCCGTGCCCGCCGTCACCGACGAAAAGGTCGCGGCTATTCCCGAAAAGTCCGGGCATCAGCCGGCGCCGATGATCATCCGCGGCGGCATTGTCGGCGGCGCCTTCGCAACGCCCGCGGCGGCGAAGCCCACGGCACCGGCAACCACAACCGCGGCCGCGCCGGCAAACGGCACTTCGCCGGCAACGCCTGCCAACGGCACCGCCTCCGCTTCGAAGGGCAACGACAAGGCCGGCAGCCAGCCCACCGCGACAGCCAATGCGTCGGGCGGCGCGCAGCCGAAAAATGCCCAGCCGCTGCCGCGCGTCGGCAAGGCGATGTAGATCACACTCAATACCGCTTCAATGTGCTAACCGCTTGGCTCGATCCCCGTCATCGGGATCGGGCACGATGGCGCTGACGTTTCAAAAAGGGGGATTTCATGACCGTTTCGAAAGCAATGGCCGTTGCCGGACTGGTGGTGGCGGCGACACTGGTGACGGGTTCGGCGCGAGCCGACGACATGCTCGGCTCTTACGTCGCGCGGATTTCCGATCGCGATCACCGCGCCAGCGACGGCTATCCGCTGAGCAGCGCGGCGCAGATGGTGCGGCAGGACCGCGCCAATTGGCACAAGTTCCATCGGCGCGACAGCGACGACCAGGGCGATCCCTGGTTCCGCAGCGACGGCTCGCGCGCCGACCTGCAGCGCATGCTGGAACGCGGCGGCGCCATGGGCAGCGCGACAAGGCGCGCCATCGTCAATGGCGAGCCGCTGATCG
>NZ_RZSA01000565.1:0-4426 GCF_003998075.1 Mesorhizobium sp. M2A.F.Ca.ET.037.01.1.1
TCTTGGCAAGGCCGCCAAGAAGATCAAGACCTCCGAGGAAGTCGCCCAGGTCGGCACGATCTCGGCCAATGGCGACGAGTCGGTCGGCAAGATGATCGCGGAAGCGATGCAGAAGGTCGGCAACGAAGGCGTCATCACCGTCGAGGAAGCCAAGACCGCCGAGACCGAGCTGGAAGTCGTCGAAGGCATGCAGTTCGACCGCGGCTATCTCTCGCCCTACTTCGTCACCAACGCCGACAAGATGGTCGCCGATCTGGAAGACGCCTACATCCTGCTGCACGAGAAGAAGCTCTCCAACCTGCAGGCAATGCTGCCGGTCCTGGAAGCTGTCGTTCAGACCTCGAAGCCCCTGCTCATCATCTCGGAAGACGTCGAAGGCGAGGCCCTGGCCACGCTGGTCGTCAACAAGCTGCGCGGTGGCCTGAAGATCGCCGCCGTCAAGGCTCCGGGCTTCGGTGACCGCCGCAAGGCCATGCTGGAAGACATCGCCATCCTGACCGGTGGCCAGGTCATCTCGGAAGACCTCGGCATCAAGCTCGAGAATGTCGGCCTCAACATGCTCGGCCGCGCCAAGAAGGTGTCGATCTCCAAGGAGAACACCACCATCGTCGACGGCGCCGGCAAGAAGGCAGAGATCCAGGGCCGCGTCGCCCAGATCAAGCAGCAGATCGAGGAGACCACCTCGGACTACGACAAGGAGAAGCTGCAGGAACGTCTGGCGAAGCTCGCCGGCGGCGTTGCCGTGATCCGCGTCGGCGGTGCGACCGAAGTGGAAGTGAAGGAAAAGAAGGACCGCGTTGACGACGCGCTCAACGCGACCCGCGCGGCCGTGGAAGAAGGCATCGTCGCCGGCGGCGGCGTGGCCCTGCTGCGCGCCTCGGCCAACGTCAAGGCCACCGGCGTTAACTCCGACCAGGCCGCCGGCATCAACATAGTGCGCCGCGCGCTGCAGGCTCCGGCCCGTCAGATCGCGTCGAACGCCGGTGCGGAAGCTTCGATCGTTGCTGGCAAGATCCTCGAGAACAAGGGCGCGACCTTCGGCTTCAACGCCCAGACCGGCGACTATGGCGACATGATCGCCATGGGCATCGTCGACCCGGTCAAGGTCGTGCGCACGGCTCTCCAGGACGCGGCCTCGGTCGCCGGCCTGCTCGTCACCACCGAAGCCATGATCGCCGAAGCACCGAAGAAGGAAGCTGCCGGCGGTATGCCGGGCGGCATGCCCGGCGGCGGCATGGGTGGCATGGGCGGCATGGACTTCTAAGAAGTCCATAAAGCACGCCCATCAACCAACATTGCTCAAGCCCGCAAGCGGGCTTGAGTGGCGGCATGGACTTCTAAGAAGTCCATAAAGCACGCCCATCAGCCAACATTGCTCAAGCCCGCAAGCGGGCTTGAGTGGCGGCATGGACTTCTAATCCAGGCTGCTTGGCTAATTCATACGGAAAGGGCGGCAGAGATGCCGCCCTTTTTCGTTGCTCAAACGTCAACGCTGCGCCTCAGGCTGCTTCAGCGACAAGGCCATCGAGCAAAGCGCGGCCCTGCGGCCAGTCGCCCAATCCGCTTTGCGCGTTGATATGGCCGGCCGGCCCGATGATGGCGATGCCGCTGCCCCACCGCGCCGCCCTCGCCTCGGCATAGTCGCGCGATCCGTAGGGATCGTCGGTGCTAGCGACCACCAGCGAAGCAAAGCGCAATCTGTCCTGGGGTATCCTGGCGAAGGCCATGCCGTAGACCGGGAACAGAGCCGCCATCGGGTCCGGAACCGCGACTAGCATGGCCGCGCGGACCGGACGCCGCGAAATTGTCTGCCAATGCGCGACCAGCAGGCACGACAGGCTGTGCGCCACCAGAACGGGCGGCTCGGGCGCTTCGATCACGGCTGCCTCCAGAGCCGCCAGCCAGTCGGTGAAATCAGGCAGGTCCCAGCTTGATGGCTGGAAACGCCGCATCGCCGGATCGGTGTCTTGCCAGCGCGATTGCCAATGCGTGGGCCCCGAGCCGCCGCTACCCGGCAGGATGATGAAATGCGTCATGTCGCCTTGCTCCTAAAGATCAACAGGAGCATGGTGGCGTCTTGCCGCAGGAGCAGGAATAGGAAATCATCGGAAAAAATGACTTCGAATCCGATGGATTCAAAGTGAAGATGAATAACCCGATGAGCCAGTTATGTTCGACCCCACCGACATTGCCATTGTCGAAGCCTTGCAGGAGAACGGCCGCATCGGCATGTCCGAGCTTGGCCGCCGCGTCGGCCTCTCGCAGCCGGCGACTTCGGAGCGGGTGAAACGCCTGGAGGAGCGCGGCGTCATTGCAGGCTACACCGCCGTGATTGACCCGGCCGCGCTCGGCCTGGGCATGATGGCCATCATCCGGGTGCGCACCACGCATGAGCATATCCGCCCCTGCCTCAAGCAGTTCGCCGAGATGCCACAGATCACCGAAGTGCACCGGCTTACCGGCGAGGACTGCTTCATCCTCAAAGTGGTCGTCCCCTCGCCGGCGCAACTTGAAAGCATCGTCGACGCCGTGGCGCGCCACGGCTCCGTCACGACGGCGCTGGTGCTGCGCAGCGAGACACCGAAGCCGATCGGCCGCGATCTGATCCGGCAATCGGCCCGCTAGCGCGTTTCACCGTTCAAAGGAAAGGCGAAACGCTCTGCCGGCGGGCCTTCATCGGCCGCGCGCGACCGAGTTGACCGCTCAAATGGTCAATGCGGCTCCGCAGTGGCCTGACCAGCAAGCACCGCCTGCTCGACCAGCGCGGCGACCTCGTCGGCAACGGCCTGGACCGGCGTGCGGTCGTTGGTGGCGCGGGCGATCACCATAAGGCCTTCCAGCGAAGATTCGACCAGCAACGCCAGCGCTGCGCACGCCGCTCCGGCAAAATCGTCGAGGCGACGGGGCATGTGAAAGGATAGGCCTGGCGCGGATAGCCGCGCTCAGGCCCAGCCCGGAACCTGCCCGCTAGGATCTCGGTTCCGGGCAAAGTGTCACGAGACCACCCTGTTGAGCTTCACGAGGGTCTTCGGACTGCGCTGGATGGTCTGGAAGATCACGCAGTAGCGATCGGTGAGCTCCATGAGTTGGGTCAGCCGGCTTTGCTCGACATCCGACTCGATGTCGAAGCGCAGGCGGATTTCCTTGAAGCCGACCGGCACCCCCTCGGTGACGCCGAGCGTGCCGCGAAGATCGACATCGCCCTCGGCGGAGATTTCCGCCGACTTGATCGGAATCTTGAGCACGGCCGCGGCCGCGCGCATCGAGACGCCGGCGCAGGCGATCAGCGCCTCCAGCAGCATGTCGCCGGAGCAAAGCTCCTGGCCGCTGCCGCCGGCCTTCGGATGAATGCCGGCCAGCGCAAGCCCGCGCCCGGTTTCGACCTTGCAGGTCACCTTTGAGTCGTCGGCGCTGCCCTTCGCCTTCAAGGTAAGAAGCGCGGCCCGCGCATCCTTGCGATAAAGATCCTTGATCGGCTCCTGCGTGGCGCGAAACGTCGCGATATCCATTGCTGTTCTCCTGTCGTGAATTGCGGTTGCTTGAAGTCGTCGACCATCGTCCGGACCTATTCCGGGACCGCGATCCCGGAGCCGCCGAGCTCGGCGGGAAAGTCCTTCAGCTTCGGCAGCCCGTCCTTCATCGGCAGGACCGTCTCGGCGTAATTGACATGGACCCCCGGCGCGAATTCCACCGTCGGTATGGTGGCCGCATAGACGTCGACCAGTCCGAGCGGCGGATGGTCCGTCATCAAATGGCCGCCGCATTTCGTGCAGAACTGGCGGTCGCTCATCTCGGACTTCTTGAAACCTGAGAGAAACTCCGCCCCCTTGGTGACCTTGACGTTCTGAGGCTTCCACAGCGTGAAGGCGTTCACGGGAGACGCCGACCAGGAACGGCAGGAACTGCAATGGCAATAGCCCATTGCCTCCGCGTTTCCGTGGACTTCAATTTCCACGGCGCCGCAAAAACACCCGCCCTTATGTACCGTCTTATGTACCGTCATGACTTTAGTCCTTTTCTTTCGTTGCGTTCGATTGCGCAGAGCGTGCAACAGAAGACAGCTCCTGACGCCGGTTGGGGTTTAAAGCTTCCCACCTGGGACGGAATGATGGGGCGTCCGCGTTAGTTGACAGCGCGTCCGGAACTCGAATGGAAGTCGCGCAGCTGGCTTAGCGGGACATGGGTGAAATGGCCGGAGACGCTCTGTCTGACCTTTTGAAAACGGTGCGCCTCACCGGTGCGACGTTTTTCGACATCGAGGCCCAGGATCCGTGGGCGGTCTGCTCGCCGGCACCCGCCTCGATATTGCCGAGGATACTGCCGGGCGCGGACCACCTGATTTCCTATCACGTGCTCACGGCGGGCCGCTGCTTTGCCCGCATTATCGGCCAGGAGGCGATCCCGGTGGAGGCCGGCGAGGGCGTGG
>NZ_RZSA01000566.1:0-4410 GCF_003998075.1 Mesorhizobium sp. M2A.F.Ca.ET.037.01.1.1
CCAACCGGTCAGCTTGCTGAGCTTTTCGCTCACCGCGTCGAAATCGGGAATCCTGTCGAGCAGCCCGAGCGCGGCGACGCCGTCCAGATAGGAACGGTGCGCGAGCTTCTGGGTAAGCTTCGTCTGGCGGTCGCACAGCGTGCGCCACACCGCCTGTTCCTCGGCGGAGTAGTCGTAGCCTTGCGCCACCGTGAAATCGCCGCGGCAGACCGAATAGTCGCCGCGAAGGCCCTGCGCCGCGCATTCGGCGGCGTAATCGGCAACGCTGATCGTCATCGTTTCCTCCTCTCAGATCGTGATCCGTGGATCGTGAAGCGGAGTTTAGAGGCGGCTGATGAGGCAAATCAGCCTTGTTTGTAGCTTGCCGGCGGATATTGAGGTAAAATCACTCCAATCAACGAGAGATCGACAAGACATGCCTCAGTTCGACGAATTTGAGATAAGGATGCTCGACATCCTGCAGCGCGACGGCCGCAAGCCCGTGTCGGAGCTGGCGCAGGAGATCGGACTGTCGACAACGCCTTGCGCGCGCCGCTTCGAGGCCTTGCAGGAAACCGGGATCATAAAGGGTTTTGCCGCCGTGCTCAGCCGCCGCGCCGTCGGCCTGACCGTCGAGGTGTTCATCCAGGTGCGGCTGGTCAGCCACAGCGACGGCTCACCTGAGAGCTTCATCGCGGCTGTGCAGCGTATGGACGAGGTGTCGTCCTGCTGGACGATGACCGGCGACCACGATTTCCTGCTGCATGTCATGGTGCCGTCGGTGGACGATTTGAACGCCTTCGTCATGCACCGGCTGATGCGGTTGCCCGGCGTGCGCGACGTCCACACGCAACTGGTGTTGCAGAACATCAAGGGCCCCGGCCATGTGCCGCTCAGCCATCTGCGGAAATAACCGTTCACCGGGGCGAATTTTTCCGGAAAAGCTGCGTGGAAACTGCTGAACCGCGCCAAGGTGGCTTCGTCATCGGCAATTAGCACAAGCGGACCAACATGGAGGTCCGCCTTGAACACCGTGCTGATCAACCCGCCGCATACCGCAATCGGCAGCCGCGTGCCCGACGACCATCTGCCGCCGCTCGGGCTGCTGGCGATCGGCGGCCCGCTGATCGATTCCGGCCACCAGGTTCGCCTCGTCGATGCCGAGTTTGGGCCGATGTCGCTTGCGGTGCTGGTCGATGATGCTCTGTGTGGCGATCCGGATCTCATCCTGATCGGCCATTCCGGCTCGACCTCGGCGCATCCGACCGCCTTGAAGATTGCCGAAATGATCAAGGCGCGCGCTCCGGGCGTCATCGTCATCTATGGCGGCGTGTTTCCGACCTATCACTGGCGCGACATCCTGACCGCGACCGATGTCTTCGACTTCATCGTGCGCGGCGAGGGCGAGGCGACCGCGACGGCGCTGGTCGAGGCAATCGAGATGCGCCAGCCGGTGGGAAGTGTCGCCGGCATCGCCTATCGCGACGATCTCGGCCGCCCGGTCGCGACGCAGGCGGCAATGACCATTGCCGACCTCGATGCCTGGCGCGTCGGCTGGGAGCTGATCGATCATCGCCGCTATTCCTATTGGGGCGGCAAGCGCGCGGTGGTCATGCAGTTCTCGCGCGGTTGCCCGCATCTGTGCAACTATTGCGGCCAGCGCGGCTTCTGGACCCGCTGGCGCCATCGCGACCCGGTCAAATTCGCCAGGGAGATCGCCTGGCTGCATCGCGAGCACGGCGTCGAGCTGGTGAATCTGGCGGATGAGAATCCGACCTCCTCGAAGAAGGCCTGGCGCGCCTTTTTGCACGCCATGATCGCCGAGAACGTGCCGGTGCTGATCGTCGGCTCGACCCGCGCCGACGACATCGTGCGCGACGCCGATATCCTCCACCTTTACCGCAAGGCCGGTGTCATCCGCTGGCTGCTCGGCATGGAAAACACCGACGAAGAAACGCTGTCGTTGATCCGCAAGGGTGGCAGCACCAAGTCGGACCGCGAAGCGATCCGGCTGCTTCGCCGGCACGGGATATTGTCGATGGCGACCTGGGTGGCCGGCTTCGAGGACGAGACCTTGCGCGATCTCTGGCGCGGCTTCCGCCAGCTCATCGCCTATGATCCCGACCAGATCCAGGCGCTCTATGTCACGCCGCACCGCTGGACGCCGTTCTTCCGCATCGCTGCCGATCGCAAGGTGATCCAGAAGGACGTGCGCCTCTGGGATTACAAGCACCAGGTGCTGGCGATGACCCGGCTGAGACCGTGGATGCTGTTCTTCGCCGTCAAGCTCATCGAGGTCGCCGTGCAGTCGCGGCCGAAGGCGATGGCGCGCATCCTCTTCCACCCCGATCCGGGGCAGCGGCATTCGATGCGCTGGTACACCAAGATGGGCCGCCGCGTCTGGTTCCGCGAGGTGTGGGGTTTTCTCGCCCGTGATCGCCGGGTCACGGACGGCCCGACGCTCGCCGAATTCTGGGGCGCGCCGCAGGACGCCGAGGAGGAATCAATGATCGTCCGGCGTCCGGTGAGAAAGCCGGCCGCAATTATCGAAGACCAGAGAAGATTAGCTGGCTAAAGGCAAGTTCACCGTTTGCAGAAACAACGAACTCGCGCGCTCTTTACGGAACGATCAGCGTGCCGGCGCCGTGCTCGGTGAAGAGCTCCAGCAGCACCGAATGCGGCGTCTTGCCGTTGAGGATGACGACGCCCTCGACGCCGCGTTCGATCGCCTCGATGCAGGTCTCGACCTTCGGGATCATGCCGCCGGACACTGTGCCGTCCTTGATCAGCGCCTTGGCTTCGGCGACCGTCAGCTCGTCGATCAGCTTCTTGTTCTTGTCGAGCACGCCCGGCACGTCGGTGAGAAACAAGAGGCGCGAGGCGCGGCAGGCGCCGGCAATGGCGCCTGCAAACGTGTCGGCGTTGATGTTGTAGGTGTGGCCGTCGCGGCCGGGCGCGACCGGCGCCAGCACCGGGATCATTTCCGAGCGCGCGAGAAGGTCGAGCAGCGTGCGGTCGACCTCGACCGGCTCGCCGACGAAGCCGAGATCCAGCACTCGCTCGATGTTGGAATCGGGGTCGATCATGGTCTTGCGCGCCTTTTCGGCGAACACCATGTTGCCGTCCTTGCCGCAAAGCCCGATCGCCCACTCGCCCTCGGCGTTGATCAGCGCCACGATCTCCTTGTTGATCGAGCCGGCCAGCACCATCTCGACGATCTCGACCGTCTTCTGGTCGGTGACGCGCAGCCCGCCCTCGAACTTGGATTCGATGCCCATCTTGGTCAGCATCGCCCCGATCTGCGGCCCGCCGCCATGCACGACGATCGGGTTGACGCCGGACTGTTTCAAGAGCGCGATGTCGCGGGCGAAGGCCTTGCCGAGCTCATGGTCGCCCATGGCATGGCCGCCATATTTCACCACCACTGTCTTGTTCTCGTAGCGCTGCATGTAAGGCAGCGCGCGCGAGAGCAGCGCGGCCTGCATTTCGGCGTTGGCGGCGACGTCCGTCATCGGTATCGATCCCAGCTGAGCATGTCTCCCGAAAGTGGGTTCCGGTTTCGGGATGAAGACATGCTTGAACATCAAGTCTTGATTGGCGGCCTCTTAGCGGGAATTGCCGCGAGCCGCAAACGGCTTTGCGGTCACAATGATGAAATCTGCCAATTCCCCGGCGCAGGGATTTTGACCGTTCGGCTATGTCTGCGTTGGCAGGCGGCATGCGGTTGAGATTGGCCGAAACGCCTAACCCAGTCGTCATCCACGGGCGGAGCAAGGAGCGTAGCGACGCGCGCAGACCCGAGGATCCATTCCGTGACATGCGGGCGCTGCTGCGGTGCAGAATTCTGTTCCGCTGCACTCTTCGATCAGGGTCACGGAATGGATTCCAGGGTCTCCGAGACGCCGCTGCGCGGCTGCTCCGCCCTGGAATGACGAGGTTGGAAGGTTTCAGCCGATCTCCAGCTAGCGACACCCCGATTCGTGAGATGCGTCGGGCCGGCCCGCGCCTGCTGGTGAACGACGCTTCCGCACCCGTTGCAATTAAATCGCAATCTTCTAATTTGCCGCCATGGCGCCGCAGGACATCAGCAAGCTGATCGTCCGGACTTCGATGAAGGACCGGGCCGCGTTCGATCTGCTCTACAAGCAGACCAGCGCGAAACTTTTCGGTGTCTGCCTGCGTGTCTTGAGGGACAGGGGAGATGCGGAAGAAGCGCTGCAGGAGGTCTTCGTCAAGATATGGACGAAGGCGGACCGCTTCGCGGTTTCCGATCTGAGCCCGATTTCCTGGCTGGTGGCCATCGCGCGCAACCATGCGATCGATCGCATCCGGGCGCGGCGCGGTCCTTCCGCCAACATCGACGCGGTCCTCGACGTCGCCGATCCGGCACCGGGACCCGAGGCGATGGCTGTGGCGGGCGGGGAGGGCGGA
>NZ_RZSA01000567.1:0-4409 GCF_003998075.1 Mesorhizobium sp. M2A.F.Ca.ET.037.01.1.1
GGATAAAGACATGCGTAAAATCAAAACCTAAAGCGCATGGAGCGATCTGAAAGATCGCGACGCGGTTTAGAAGGGGGCGTGCCGCTGGCGCTTAGCCCTCGTCCTTGGGGCCAGGCTTCGGGCTGTCCTCGTCTTCCTCTTCACGGCCGGGGATGACATAGGCGCCCTTCAGCCAGCGATTGAGGTCGATGTCCTTGCAGCGCGCGGAGCAGAACGGATAGTGCTCGCGCGAGGACGGTTTTCCGCATTCGGGGCAGGGCCGCTTCGGCCGAAGCGGTGTCACCTTGTCGTCCAGGCTCATGGCCGCGCGACGTGCCAGTTCTTGTGCGCCTTGAAGCCTTCGCCGGAAAGCAGCGCCACGCTCTCATAAAGCGGCAGGCCGACCACATTGGTGTAGGAGCCGACCAGCTTGACCACGAAGGAGCCGGCCAGGCCTTGCACGGCATAGCCGCCGGCCTTGCCACGCCATTCGCCGGAGGCGACATAGGCGTCGATCTCCTCGCGCGGCAGCCGCTTGAAGCGCACCCTGGTCTCCACCAGCCGCTGGCGCAGCTTGCCGCCGGGCGTGATCAGGCAGACGCCGGAATGGACGCGGTGCGAGCGGCCGGAGAGCAGGCCGAGGCAATTGATGGCGTCGTCGATCGTCTCGGCCTTGGGCAGGATGCGCCGCCCCACCGCCACCACCGTGTCGGCGGCGAGGATGAAGGCGGGCGCGTAATCTTCCTCGCTTTTCAGCGAGGCCAGCGCCTTCTCGGCCTTGTCCTTGGACAGGCGCTTGGCCAGCGAACGCGGATGCTCGGCGCGCTGCGGCGTCTCGTCGACATCGGCGGGCAGCACCCGGTCCGGCTCGATGCCGGCCTGCTGCAAGAGTTCGATGCGGCGCGGCGAACCCGAGGCAAGCACGAGCTTCTGCAGGATGCTCATCGTGCTTAACGCCGATTTGCTACTTGAAACGGTAGGTGATGCGGCCCTTGGTCAGGTCGTAAGGCGTCATCTCGACCAGGACCTTGTCACCGGTCAGCACGCGGATGCGGTTCTTGCGCATGCGGCCGGCCGTGTGGGCGATGATTTCATGTTCGTTTTCGAGCTTCACGCGGAACATCGCATTGGGCAGCAGTTCGGTGACCACACCTGGAAACTCGAGGACTTCTTCCTTCGGCATTCGATACCTTTGCTTGGATGGTAGTTCCAGCACCCGGCTGGAAATTGCGGCGGAACCTATATGATAATCGTGCGCTTGTGAACACGCTTAATCCGTGGCGTTTGCTGCCTCTGGAAGCAGGAAACGTCGGCTTATGCGCGTTTTCAGCCGCTCGCGCACGTCGCGATAGGCCGCCATGATGTGCTCGCGCGTCCCGCCGGTGTCGGTCGGGTCCGGCATCGGCCAGTATTCGACCTCGACGGCGAGTGAGCGGGTGAGCTCGAGCGCGGCGTGGTGCGCCTCCGGCGCCAGCGTCACGATCAGGTCGAAATAATCATCCTCCAGATCCTCCAGCGTCCGGGGTTGGCGCTCGCCAAGCGACAGGTCGTCCTCGGCAAGCACCGCATCGACGAACGGATCGCGCTCGCCGGCGCGCACGCCGGCCGAAGCGACGAAGGTGGTGGCAGGCAGCATGCGGCGCGCCAGCTGCTCCGCGATCGGCGAGCGCACGGCGTTCATGCCGCACAAAAACAGGATCGAGTGGGGCAGGACGGGCACTAGAGCATGATCCCAAAAAGTGGGAACCGGTTTTTGGAAAAGATCATGCTCCAACAAAGAGCTGGACCAGGACGGCGGTTCAACGAAACGTCATCCTGATCTAGCCCCGCCAGTGCAGCACGCAGACCAGCGTGAACAGCCGCCGCGCCGTGTCGAAGTCGATCTCGATCTTGCCGGCGAGCCGATCCATCAGGGTCTGCGAGCCCTCATTGTGCAGGCCGCGCCGCCCCATGTCGATCGCCTCGATATGGCTGGGCGTCGAGGAGCGGATGGCCTCGTAATAGCTTTCGCAGATCAAATAATAGTCCTTGACGATGCGCCTGAGCGGCGTCAGCGACAGGATGTGGGTGACCACCTCGGCGCCGTTCTCGCGGCTGACGGCAAAGACCAGGCGCGACTCGGCCAGCGAAAGCTTGAGCCTGTAAGGACCCGCGCCGTCGTCGTTGACCGGCCGAAAACTGTTCTCCTCGATGAGATCGAAGATCGCCACCGCCCGCTCGTGCTCGACGTCGGGCGTCGAACGTCCGATCGTTTCGTCGAGCTCGACGTCGGTCAGCCTGTGGCGGGTTTGGTCGCGGCCGGGCATCGCTACATGTTCAGCCGGATCGCGACGGAGCGGGCATGCGCATCGAGCCCCTCCGCCTTGGCAAGCGCGATCGCGGCGGGCGCCAGCGCCTTGAGCTGCTGCGGCCCGAGCTTCAGGATCGAGGTGCGCTTGACGAAATCGAGCACGGACAGGCCCGAGGAGAAACGCGCCGAACGTGCTGTCGGCAACACGTGGTTGGAGCCGCCGACATAGTCGCCGATCACTTCCGGAGTGTGCCGGCCAATGAACACGGCGCCCGCGTTGCGCATCCTGGAAAGGAAGCCCTCGGCATCGTCGAAGGCGAGCTCGACATGTTCCGCCGCGATCCTGTCGACCAGCGGCAGCGAGGCATCGAGCGTCGGCACCAGGATCACCGCGCCGAAATCGCGCCAGCTGGCGGCCGCCGTCTCGCCGCGCGGCAGGACTTGCAACTGGCGTTCGACCGCCTGCTCGACCGCCCTGCCGAATTCGGCATTGTCGGTGATCAGGATCGACTGCGCCGAGACATCATGCTCGGCCTGCGCCAGAAGGTCGGCCGCGATCCAGTCCGGATCGTTGTCGGCACGGGCCACCACCAGCACTTCCGACGGTCCGGCGATCATGTCGATGCCGACCGTGCCGAACACCTGGCGCTTGGCCGCCGCGACATAGGCATTGCCGGGACCGACGATCTTGGCGACCGGCCTGATCGTCTGGGTGCCATAGGCAAGCGCCGCAACGGCCTGCGCGCCGCCGACGCGGTAGATCTCCGAAACGCCGGCAAGGTCGGCCGCCACCAGCACCAGCGGATTGATGACGCCGCCCGACGCCGGCACGACGATGACGATGCGCTCGACGCCGGCGACCTTGGCCGGCACGGCGTTCATCAGCACCGAGCTTGGATAGCTCGCCGTGCCGCCGGGCACATAAAGGCCGACGGCCTCGATCGCCGTCCAGCGCGAGCCCAGCTCGACGCCAGCGGCATCCGTGTAGCGGTCGTCCTTCGGCTTTTGCCGCTCGTGATGCGAACGGATACGGTCGCGCGCGAATTTGAGCCCCTCGACGGTGGCCGGATCGGCCGCTTCATAGGCCTTGGCGATGTCGTCCTTCGACACGGCGATGCCGAGCGCGCCGAGATCGGCTTTGTCGAACTTCAGCGTGTAGTCGATCAGCGCCTTGTCGCCTTCGGCGCGCACGCGGGCGATGATGTCCCGCACCACGGCCTCGACATCGGCCGACACTTCCCGCTTGGTGGTGAGGAAGGCCGAAAAGCGCTGTTCGAAATCGGTATCGGACTGGCGGAGCGTGATGGCCATAGTCAGCCTCTGTGCACAGGTCGCGAGGTGGCTTCCCAGGCGCCGCCGACATCGGCAAGCCGTGCCTCGACGCATTCGACGTCGAGCATGATGGTGCCGCCGCCCGAAAACACCAGTTCGACGATGCCGGCCGGTTTGCTGATGGCAATGAAGCTGATCGCCAGCAGCGACAGCACTTCGGCGGGCTTGTCGCGTTGAATGCCGCTGGTCTTGACGCCGAGCACGCGGTCGAAATGCAGAACGCTCTGCCGCCGTTCATTGTGCTGGCGGAACAGGCCCGATCTCGCCTCCCAGACGAAGCGGTTCATGGTCAGCACGAAGCGCTTGGCCGCCGGCAGGTACTCCAAGTCGGAGACCTTCATCACGGCGTCTTGGACATGCGCCGAGACGATGCTCAGATCCTGATCGTCGAGCGCGATGAGCTTGAGAGCCATGCGGAATACGCACCTGAACGTTGACAATTCAACGTTCTGTTATGCGGTCTTTCCGCTCGGCGCAACCGCTGGGAAAGAATGCCGCGGTACGTCAGCCCGAAATGCGCTCGATCACCGCGCCGCAGCCCGAGAGCTTCTCTTCCAGCCGCTCGAAGCCGCGGTCGAGGTGGTAGACGCGGTTGACCGTCGTCTCGCCCTCGGCGGCAAGGCCGGCGATCACCAGCGACACCGAGGCGCGCAGGTCGGTCGCCATGACGGGAGCGCCCTTGAGCTTGGCGACGCCGTCGACGATCGCCGTCTGGCCGGAAAGCGTGATGTGGGCGCCGAGGCGGGCAAGCTCCTGCACATGCATGAAGCGGTTTTCGAAGATCGTCTCGGTGATGCGCGATTTGCCC
>NZ_RZSA01000568.1:0-4407 GCF_003998075.1 Mesorhizobium sp. M2A.F.Ca.ET.037.01.1.1
GGACGACGCCGCGACGGCACGTGCCAGCCCTTCGTCGTTGAAGCCCCAGAGGTCTTCGAGGCTGCCGCCGCCGCGCGCACCGCCTGGCGTTTGCGCTCCAGATGCCGCGAAGCGCAGGCATTGAGCCGCGCGCCAAGGCTGGCCAAGGTAGCCTCCAGGTCCGCCCTGACCGGCACGGCGATCTCGGCCGCGCCCGTCGGCGTTGGCGCGCGCCTATCGGCGACGAAGTCGATCAGAGTCGTATCGGTCTCGTGCCCGACGGCCGAGATCACGGGGATGGACGACGCCGCGACGGCACGTGCCAGCCCTTCGTCGTTGAAGCCCCAGAGGTCTTCGAGGCTGCCGCCGCCGCGCGCCACGATCAAAACGTCGGGCTGGCGGATAGGTCCGTCCCAAGTCAGCGCGTTGAAGCCGTTGACGGCCGCGGTGACTTCCTTGGCCGTCGTCTCGCCTTGGACCCGCACCGGCCAGACCAGCACATGGAGCGGAAACCGGTCCTTGATGCGATGAATGATGTCGCGGATCACCGAGCCCGTCGGCGAGGTGACGACGCCGATGACCTTGGGCATGAAGGGCAGCCGCCGCTTGCGGCCGGCGTCGAACAGGCCTTCGGCCTGCAGCCGGCGCTTGCGCTCTTCGAGCAGCGCCATCAGCGCGCCGGCGCCGGCCGGCTCAAGATTGTCGATGACGATCTGGTAGTTGGATTTGCCGGGATAGGTCGTCAGCCGGCCGCTGGCGATCACCTCCATGCCTTCCTCGGGGCGGAATTTCAGCCGCGCCATGGTGGTCTTCCAGACCACGGCATCGATCCGCGCCCGGTCGTCCTTCAGCGCGAAATAGGCGTGGCCGGACGAATGCGGGCCGCGATAGCCGGAAATCTCGCCGCGCACCCGCACATTACCGAAGGCGTCCTCGACAGTGCGCTTCAGCGCGCCGGAAATCTCGCTCACCGTGTATTCGGTGGCGTTGCTGCGTGATTCGGTTGCTGTTTCATTCATCGCCGGATTGGGGAACGCTTATCGGCTCGCGTCAAGCCGGGAGAACCCCTGCTAATATTATAACGTGATTTTAAGCCCGATTTGCTTTCACTGACGGCACAAGAGCCGGCCAGGAAACGCGATGAGCGCACGCCACGACAGCAGCCCGTTGCCGCACCAGGTCACGTTGACCGTGCTGACGCTTGCCGCTTTCGCGTTGGCGATTGTCGTCGGCTTCGGCTTCTACGCCGCCAATCAGGCCGACGAGGCTTCACTCGAACGGCAGAAGATTTTCATCGCCGATGGGCTGAACGACCAGATTGCCGCGGTCCAGCGCGAGCAGGAAAGCGTGACGGTCTGGGATGACTCGGTAACCAATGTGAGGGCGGGCAATCAGGCCTTGATCGAGGAAAACCTCAGCACCTGGATGTACAGCTACTACGGCCACAACCGGGTCTACATCCTTGACGCCGCCAACCATGCGATCCACGCCATGCGGGAAGGCAAAGTCGTTGCGGCGTCGGCTTTCGGCGAGGACGAGCCGGAATTGCGGCCGACCATCGACAAGCTGCGCCACATGTTGGGTGAGCCGCTGAAAGCCGACGCCTCCGGCCAGCCGGCCAAGATGGTCGCGCAGGATCTCGTCTCGCTCCAGGGAAAGCCCGCTATTTTGAGCGTCATGCCGCTGGTGCCGAGCTCGGATCGCGTCAGCCAGGCGCCTGGCACGGAATATCTGCATATCTCCGCCGAGTTCATCAACGATGCCGTCATCGGCAAGATCGCGGCAAAATACCTGCTCGATGGCGCGCGCCTGGTGCCGTTGTCCGAGCCGGTTGGCCCGGCCGCCGTGCCGCTGGTCGATTCGCGTGGTGTTATCCTCGGCTATATCGGCTGGGACCAGTTGCGGCCCGGCCTTACCTTGGTGCGCAAGATCGCTCCGGCCTTGGCGATCGCGCTGCTCGTGGCGGGCGGCGTTCTGGTGTTCCTGCTGCGCCGATTGCGTCGCGCCTCAGCCGCGCTGCAGACCAGCCAGGACCAGGCGCAATATCTCGCCTTCCACGACACGCTCACCGGCCTGCCTAACCGGGCGCTGTTCGAGGACCGGTTGCGGCGCATGCTGCTCTTCGCCGGCCAGGACGGAACGCACGTTGCGCTGCTTTACCTCGACCTCGATCGCTTCAAGCACATCAACGACACGCTCGGCCATCCGGCCGGCGACGAGCTCGTGCGCCAGACGGCGGCGCGGCTCAAGCATACGATCCGCGAAGCCGATACTGTCGCGCGGCTCGGCGGCGACGAGTTCGCTGTGATCCTGCTCGACATTCCCGACGCCGGAAGCGTCGAAGATATCGCCGAAAGGCTGCTTATGAAGCTGCGTGAGCCGTTCAGGCTCATTGGCGACCAGGTCTTCGTCGGCGCGAGCATCGGCATCGCACTCTCGTCCGGACCGGATACGGATGCCGACGACCTGCTGCGCAAGGCCGACATCGCGCTTTACGAGGCCAAGAAGAACGGTCGCGGCCGCTACGAGGTGTTCGCCGGCGACATGGACGATCTCTTGTTGCGCAAGCGCAAGGTCGAGTCGGAACTCCGCAAGGCGCTGGACGGCGACGGCGGCATAAAGCTCGCCTATCAGCCGGTTTTCGCGGCCGACGGCCGCCGGATTCTCGGGGCCGAAGCGCTGATCCGCTGGGGGCATGAGGTGCACGGCGCGTTGCCCGCGGCGCAGTTCATCGCGATTGCCGAAGAGCGCGGCCTCATCGGCGAGCTCGGCAAATGGGCGCTGAGCGAAGCGTGCCGCTTTGCCGCCGGGACCGAACTTCCCTGGATCGCCGTCAACATCTCGCCGATGCAACTGCGCGATGCCGGCTTTGCCGAACAGATCGCCGGCATCCTGAAGGAAACCGGACTCGACCCGTCCCGCCTGCAGCTCGAGACCACCGAGAGCGTTCTGCTCGAGCACAATGACACGATTGGCGCCGTGATTGCCGCGCTGCGCCAGTCCGGCGTGCGCATCGTGCTCGACGATTTCGGCACCGGCTACTCTTCCCTTAGCTATCTGCGTCGCCAGTCGATCGACAAGCTGAAGATCGACCGCTCCTTCGTGCGTCTGCTCGACGAGGACGAAAGCGCCCGCGCAATCGCCAAGACGCTGATCGAGTTGGCGCTGGCGCTCAAGGTGGAAGTGACCGCCGAAGGCGTCGAGACCGACGCGCAGAAGGCCTTGCTGGTCGGCATGGGTTGTCACCAGATCCAGGGCTATCTGCTGTCGCCGCCATTGGAGCCCGGCCAGTTGCTTGCGCTGCCGGGTGTTTCGTCAGCCGGCCCGGAGCGTTCCGTCGCTCGGGCCTAGAGCAGTTCGTCATTTCACGGAAACGGCGAACTGCTCTATCTATTTGTTTCAACGCAATTCCTGACGGAAAACCGCTTCACACTTTTCCTGGAATTGCTCCCGCCTTACCAGCCAGGCATGATCTGGTTTGCCTTGACCCTTTTCATCTTGGCAAAGGCGAGCGCGGCGAAGTCGAAGCTTCCCGCCTCTTCGCTCACCGGCACGGAAATGTTGTCGAGGCTTTCGGCGATGTGACGGGCCAAGGCGTCGACGATCTCCGGCTGTGAGGTCTGGCCGCGCATGATGCCGATGCGGCAGTCCGGCAATTGGCCGAAGCCGTCGGCCTCGCCGAGCACGCGCATGCCGGGCCTGAGCGCGCATTCCGGCAGCACCGAGACCGCCAGGCCTGAAAGCACGGCCGCGGTGATCACGGTGGCCGAGAAGCTGGAGAACAGCACGCGGTAGTCGCGGTTCTGCCGGTCGAGCACGTCGACAGCCGCACGCCGCCAGATGCAGTTCGGCCGGCCGAACGCCATCGGCAGGGTTTCCTGTTCATGCGTGGCGTGGTTGGCCGAGGTGACCCACAAAAGCGGCTCGCGACGCACCACTTCCGACTGGCCGCGCGTGTCGTTATGCGTGACCAGCGCGAGGTCGAGATTGCCGCGCTTGATGTGTTCGACAAGCCCCGGCGTCGGCTCGCAAACCACCGTCAGCTCGACACGCGGATTGGAGCGCGAGAAACGCGCCATGATCTCGGGCAGGAAGCGGTCGGCATAGTCGTCCGGCGTGCCGATGCGGATCGTACCTTCGAGGCGCTGGTCGTCGAAGGCCGCGAGCGTCTCGCGGTTGAGGTAGATCAGCCGCCGCGCGTAGGAAAGCAGCCGGTCGCCCTCCTCGGTCAGCTTGTTGGTGCGGCCGTCCTTTTCGAACAGTGGCTTGCCGATCCGCTCCTCCAGCCGCCGCATCTGCATCGACACGGCCGACTGCGTCCGGTGCACCTCCTCGGCCGCGCGGGTGAAGCTGCCGGTGTCGGCGATCGAGATGAAGGTTTGCAACTGATCGAGGTCAAGCGGCGCTTTCATCGGTCCAACCTATCAT
>NZ_RZSA01000569.1:0-4406 GCF_003998075.1 Mesorhizobium sp. M2A.F.Ca.ET.037.01.1.1
CATTGCTCCCTCCCTTCGGTGTTCTTCTAGCTGACCACGGCCAGCCCGCGCCGCGCGCGTCCGACCTCGGCGCCGGCACGCGCCGTTTCGTCAGGCGCGAGGTGGCAGGCCGCCATCTGGCTGGTGCCGGGCATGGCGCGCAGCGGCGGCACCTTTTCCCGGCAGATGTCGCGCGCCAGATGACAGCGCGGATGAAACCTGCAGCCGGATGGCACGTCCGCCGGATTGGGCGGATCGCCGGTGAGCATGATGCGCTTCCAGCCGACCTGGCGGCGCGCGGCAAGCGTCGGCGCGGCCGACAGCAGCGCCTGCGTGTAAGGATGCAGCGGCCGCCGCATGATCTCGTCCGCCGTTCCCTGCTCGATGATGGTGCCGAGATACATAACCGCGATGCGGTCGGCGACATGCCCGATCACGTCGAGGTCATGCGAGATGATCAGGTAGGAGATGCCGCGCTTGCGCTGGATCTGCAGCATCAGGTTGACGATTTGCGCCTGGATCGACGGGTCGAGCGCCGAGGTCGGCTCGTCGGCAACGATGATCTCCGGTTCGAGCGCCAGTGCCCTTGCAATGGCGATGCGCTGCAACTGGCCGCCGGAGAACTGTCCAGGCAGCTTTTGGATGTCGATGTTCTCCAGCCCGACGAAGGACAGCAACTCGCGGATACGCGCCTCGAGCCCGGCGCCCAGCTTGACGCCATGCGTGTCGAATGGCTCGCGCATCACCTCCGCGATGGTCATGCGCGCGTTGAGCGAGGCGAGCGGATCCTGGAACACGGCCTGCAGGCGACGACGGATCGGCAGCATGCGGCGGCCGGCGAAGCCGGTCACGTCGACGCCGTCGAAGCGCACGCGCCCGTCCGTCACGTCGACCAGCTTGAGCGCCAGCCGGGCGAGAGTGGACTTGCCGCATCCACTCTCGCCCACCAGGCCCAACGTCTCTCCCTTGCCCACGGTGAGCGAAACACCGGCCACGGCCTGCACGGCGCGGCCGCCGCGGCGCTGCGAGAAGGTTTTCGAGACGGCATCAAGCTCGAGAAGCGCCATGGTCAGCTCCTCGCCGCTGCTAGAGGCATCGCCGCCTCGATCGGATGATGGCAGGCAAGCTCCACGGCACCGAATTTGCGCCGCGGCGGCTCGACGGCCTTGCAGTCGTCCTGTGCGCGCGGGCAGCGCGGATGGAAGCGGCATCCCGATGGGAAGGCGCCCAGCCCGGGCGCGCCGCCGACGATGGCGTTGAGCTCCTGCTTGGCGGGCGACTGCGAGATCATGGCGCTGGTCATCAGCGCCGCCGTGTAGGGATGCGAGGGCTGCAGCATGATGGAATCGGCTGGCCCGACCTCGGCGATGCGGCCGGCATAGAGCACGAGGATCCGGTCGGCCACCTCGGCGACCACGCCCATGTCGTGCGTGATCAGGATGATCGTCAGCGAAAGCTCGCGCTTCAATTCGGCAAGCAGTTCCAGCATCTGCGCTTTGATGGTGACATCGAGCGCCGTCGTCGGCTCGTCGGCGATCAGCAGACTCGGGCCGGCGGCCAGCGCCATCGCGATCATGGCGCGCTGTCGCATGCCGCCGCTGATCTCGTGCGGATAGGCAGAGGCGACGCGACGCGGGTCGGGAATGCGCACGCGCTCCAGCATTTCCACGGCGCGCTTTCTTGCCTCGACGCGGCCGGCAAGGCCGTGCGCGGCCAGCGTCTCAGCAATCTGATCGCCCACCGGCCAGACCGGGTTCAGCGAACTCAGCGGATCCTGATAGATGAGGCCGATCTCCGGGCCGCGCAGCTTGCGCAATTCGGCGTCGGGCCGCTTCAGCATCTCGCGGTCTTTGAAGCGGATTGAGCCGGAGACGAAGGCGGTGGGAGGCTGCAGGCCGGCGATCGACATGCCGGTCAGCGACTTGCCCGAGCCCGACTCGCCGATGATGACGAAGGTCTCGCCCGCTTCGACGTCGAAGGAAATGCCATCCACCGCGACGAGGTTCTGGCCCTCGCGCTGAAACCCGATTGCGAAGTCGCGGACCGAAAGGATCATGCGGCCCGCCTCGACGCGAGCGCGTCGCCGATCAGCGAGAAGGCGGTGGCCGTCAGCATGATCATGGTGCCGGGAAAGACCAGATACCACCAGGCCGAGCCGAAATAGGGGCGCGAGTCGCGGATCAGCAGACCCCATTCCGGCGTCGGCGAATTGGCGCCGAGGCCGAGGAAGGAGAGGGCGGTGACGGCGACCAGCGCGTAGCCGACGTCGGTGGTGACGCGCACATTCACCTCCTGGACGACGAAGGGGATGATGTGGCGGCGCAGGATGGTCATCTCGGAGACGCCGAGCGCGCGGGCGGCCTCGACATGCGGCCGCTCGCGCAGGCGTAGCACCTCGCCGCGCACCAGCCGCGCATAGCCCGGCCACCAGATGATGGCGAGCGACAGCGCCACGCTGTCGAGGCCGCGCCCTATCGAGGCGGCGACGGCCAAGGCCAGCACCAGCGCCGGGAAGCCGAAGAACAGGTCGACGATGCGCATCATCAAATTGTCGATGCCTTTGCGCGCCATGCCGGAAACCGCGCCATAGATCACGCCGAACAGCGCCGAGGCAAAGACGATGGCGATCGCCACGCCGAGCGAATAGCGGGTGCCGTAGACAACGCGAGAGAAGACGTCGCGGCCACCCTCGTCGGTGCCGAAGATATGGGCGAGGCTCGGCGGCTTCAGCCGGTCGGCCATGGCAAGCGCGATCGGGTCGTGCGGCGCGATCAGGCCGGGCAGAAGCGTGAAGGCGGCGAGGATAGCCACCATCAGCAGCGCGAGCGGCAAGAGCACGCCCTTCGGCCTCGCGATGGTCCGGCGCGCGGGCTGGGTGGAAATACTCATGAGCCGACACTCTGCACGCGCGGATCGATCACCGGATAGAGCAGGTCCATCACCAGGTTGATGATCACGAAGCCGGCTGTCGAGACGATCGCCAGCGCGATGACGGGCGAATAGTCGAAGACCTGGAAGGACTGATAGGCATAGAGACCGATGCCGGGCCAGTCGAAGATGACCTCGACCAGGATCACCCAGCTGATCATGTAGCCGAACTGCATGGTGGTCGCCGTCAGGATCGGCGACAGCGCATTGCGCAAGATGTGCTTGAACAGGATGCGGTTGGGCGAAAGGCCCTTGCCGCGCGCTGTGCGCACATAAAGCCGGCCCTGCTCCTGGATGAGGGCGGCGCGCGACAGCCGTGTGCCGACCGCAAGCAGATTGACGACGATGGTCGCGGCGGGAAGCGCCAGGTGCTTCAGGCTGGCGAGAAAGGCGGAGAGGCTGCCGGCCAGCAGGGAATCGATAAGCAGGAAGCCGCTGACTACAGGCGGCGCCGTCTCGCGGATCGGGAAGCGCGCGCCGAGCGGCAGCCAGTGCAATTTGTAGAAGAAGAAGAATTGCAGCGTCATGCCGAGCCAGAACACCGGGATGCCGGTGCCGATCATGGTGATGAGGCGGATCGCGCCGTCTACCGCGCCGCCGGGGCGGCGCGCGGCAAGCACAGCCAGCGAGAAGCTGATCGCCAGATAGAGGGCGAAGCTGACGATCAGCAGCTCCAGCGTCGCCGGCAGATACTGCTTGAGGTCGGTGCTGACGCTGCGGCGCGTGCGGATGGACTCGCCGAGGTCGCCCTTGGCGAGGCCGATCATGTAGGAGGCGAACTGCTCGGGCAGCGGTCGATCGAGACCGTGCTCGACGCGGATACGCTGCACGGCCTCCTCGGAGGCGTTCTGGCCGGCCAGGAAGGCGGCGGGATCGGCTGGAACGACACGGCTGAGGAAGAAGGTTATGACCGCGACGGCGATGAGGACGACAAGACCCCAGACCAGACGCTTGAACAGGAAGGCGATCACAACCGTGCCGTCCGCATGCTCACCCCGTTGCTGTTACTTAGCGTACATTTCCCAGAAGCGGGCGTTGATGTACTCGGCCGGGTCGATGCGGTAGCCGCCGATCCGGTCAGGCTCGGGCACCACCGTCTTCGGCCGCGCGGTCCAGATGATGTAGTGGGAGTCCACCACGATGTCGGCCGCCTGCTTGAGCAGCTTGCCGCGCTCGGTCGGGTCGGAAATCGTCGGCAGCTTGGCCACGAGGTCCTGCAGCGTCTGGTCGAAGAACTTGCCGGAATTGTAGAACCCGCCCTTGAGATAATGCGCCGCGAAGAACTTCGTCGCGTCGGATGGGCTGAGGTTGGCGTTGCCGAGCACGAAGCAGTTGCTCTTGTCGGACTTGATGGCGGTAATCGCCTCGACGAAAGGCTGCTCCTCGATCTCGACGGTGACGCCGAGCTGCTGAGCCGACGATTGGAGAACGGTCGCGGCAAAGCGGAATTCCGGGAAGCCGGCGGGCACCGAACATTTCATCTTGGCGTTGGCGAGACC
>NZ_RZSA01000056.1:0-12838 GCF_003998075.1 Mesorhizobium sp. M2A.F.Ca.ET.037.01.1.1
GGGTCGGCGGGGGCGCCGCGGGTTCCGGCTGGCTGACCCCGCCGATCGACGAGGCGACGCTGGCGATCAGACCGCCCAGGTCCGAAGCGGGCAGGCGGTTTTTCGCGACATAGGCCGAAACGATGTGAGCGGTGAGCTCGAGCAGATCGACTTCCTTGGCTGTGCTGGTGTCTTCGTCCACGTAGTCCCTCCATTTCCTACCGCAAGGCCGCGAAACCGATCCGGCTTTCGCGGTGTGTAATCTCAAAGCGCTGCCAGCGTTGTTGGCGAATTCGAAAGCCGCAGGGGCCGCAGGCCGGCGAATTCCTAGTCGGCAAATCTGCGCGACGCAACGTTTGTCGCATCAATACACGCTGTTTTGAACAATTATACTGAAATGTAACTATATCAGACGATCAGCGCCTTGTCGCACCATAGACGAAATCCACCCTCGAAAGCGCGAGTGTTGTCGCCGCGCCGGGATTTTTCAGGCAATTCATCGAGCTTGTCGACATTGCCGCCGCCGATCACGACATAGTCCGGCTGCAAGGCGGCCCGAAGCCTGCCCACGACGTCGAAAACGTATTTGCGCCACTTCTTCTTCCCGTGCTTCACCAGGCCGCGCTCGCCGACATAATCCTCGAAAGTCGCGCCCTTCTTGTAAGGCAGATGGGCAAGCTCCATCGGCTGGCCGACATTCCTGATGATCATGGCGGCGCCCAGGCCCGTGCCGAGGCCGAGGAACAGCATGCGGCCTCCGTCATAGCTGCCGATCGCCTGCATCAAGGCGTCGTTGACGAGTTTCACCGGCTTGCCGAAGGAGGCGGTGAAATCATAGCCGTCCCAGCCCTTGCCGAGATTGAAGGGATCGAGCGAGGGCTTGTTGTCCCTTACAGGGCCGGGAAAGCCCATCGAGATCAAGTCGTAGGTCAGGCCCTCCGCCAGTTTCCCGACCGAAGCGACGACCTGGTCGGGGGTCAGGCTCGGGCCGGACGGAAAGCGGCGCATCTCGCCGCCGGCGCTGGTGAGGATCTTCACATGCGAGCCGCCGACATCGATGCTGAGCACGATCGGATCGCTGCCCTTCGCGGCGGTCTTTGCTGCCTTCGCCATCTCCCTCCTCCCCGGAAATTATCTGGTCGGATTGATCCAGCCATCGGGCGGGCCGAAACCTTTCATGGCATCGGCCGGCCCCCAGGTCTTGGGCGCATAGATCGCCGGCGGCGTTGTGTCGCCGAGCACCGGGCCGACGATGCGCCAGGCAAGCTCGGCGGCGTCCTGGCGCGTGAACAGCTGGCCATTGCCGTTCATGGCGTCGCCGATCAGCCTTTCGTAAGGCGGCATGTCGCCCTTGGAGTCGTCGAGCGCGGTGAGCTCCACCTGCTCGCCGATCATGTCGTCGCCGGCCCTCTTGCGCTGCGCGCCGATCGAGATCGCCACCTGCGGGTCGATGCGGAAGCGCACGTAATTGGCGTCGTCCGGCTTGATCGGATCGAAGACGTCGAGCGGCGGCCGCTTCAGCCGCACGATCACCTCGGTGGCGTGCACCGGCATGTTCTTGCCGGCGCGGATGAAGAAGGGCACGTCGCGCCAGCGCCAGGTGTCGACGAAGAAGCGCACCGCGGCGAAGGTCTCGACCGGCGAGTTGGGCCTGACGCCCGGCTCGGCCAGATAGCCGTCGAACTGGCCGCGCACGACGTCGTCCCTGGTCAGCGTGCGGATCGCGCGCAGCACCTGCACCTTCTCGTCGATCAGGTCGTCGGCCGAGCGGCCGACCGGCGGCTCCATGGCGAGCAGAAGCAGGATGTTGAGCAAATGGTTCTCGATCACGTCGCGGATGCAGCCGACATCGTCATAGAATTTGCCGCGGCCCTCGATGCCGAAATCCTCGGCCATGGTGATCTGCACGCTCTCGACGAAGTTGCGGTTCCAGATCGGCTCGAGGAAGGAGTTGGCGAAGCGGAAATAGAGCAGGTTCTGGATCGCCTCCTTGCCAAGATAGTGGTCGATGCGGAAGATCGACTGCTCGTCGAACACCAGATGCAGCACCCGGTTCAGCCAGCGCGCCGACTGCAGATCGTGGCCGAAGGGTTTTTCGATCATCAGCCGCGCGCCGCGCGCGGTGCCGGACTGCTCCAACCCCTGCACGACGGTCTCGAACATCGTCGGCGGCACGGCCATATAGTGCAGCGGGTGTTGCGCCGGACCCAGCGCCGTCCTCAGCTTCTCGAAGGTGGCGCCGTCGCGGTAGTCGCCGCTGACATAGCGCAGCTGCGAGGCGAGCTTGGCAAAGACCATGTCGTCGATGCCGCCCAGCGCGGTGACGATGCCGTCGCGGGCGCGGTCGACCAGCTTGGGCAGCTCCCAAGGGTCGAAGGCAACGCCGATCACCGGCTCGGCCAACGTTCCCTTGGCGACCATCTGGTAGAGCGCCGGGAATATTTTCTTGTGCGCAAGGTCGCCGGTCGCTCCGAAAAGCACCAGCGTGTCGGACCTCTCCTGGCTCATGCCGTCTCTCCCCTCACGCGCCGGTCTTGGGCTTTTCGACATGGCCGCCGAAGGCATAGCGCATGGCGGACAGGAGCTTGTCGGCGAATTGCGATTCGCCTTGCGAGGAGAAGCGGTCGAACAGCGCCGAGGACAGAACCGGGGCCGGGACGCCGGTGTCGATCGCCGCCTTCAGCGTCCAGCGTCCCTCGCCGGAGTCGGAGACGCGACCGCCGAACTGGGCGAGCGCCGGATCGCTCTTCAGCGCGCCGGCGGTGAGATCGAGCAGCCAGGAACCGATGACGCTGCCATGCCGCCAGACTTCGGCGACCTGGGGCAGGTCGATATCGAACTGGTAGTACTGCGGGTTTTCGAGCGGGCTCGTCTCTGCATCGGCGGTGCGCTGCCTTTTGCCGGCATTGGCCGATTTCAGGATGTTCATGCCCTCGGCATAGGCGGCCATGACGCCATATTCGATGCCGTTATGCACCATCTTGACGAAGTGGCCGGCGCCGCTGGGGCCGCAATGCAGATAGCCGAAAGCCGCCGTTCCATCGGCCTTCGAAGGATTGGCGCCCGCGTCGGCGCCCGGCGCCAGCGTGGCGAAGACCGAATCGAGATGCTTCACCGCGTCGTCCGGGCCGCCGATCATCAGGCAGTAGCCGCGTTCAAGGCCCCAGACGCCGCCGCTGGTGCCGACATCGACGAAGTTGATGCCCTTCACCGCCAGCTTTGCCGCTAGGTCGACGGCATCGTGGTAGTAGGAATTGCCGCCATCGATGATGATGTCGCCCGGCTCCATCAGCGCCGCCACCTGGTCGACGATCCTGCCGGTGATCGCGGCCGGAAGCATCAGCCAGGCGCAGCGCGGCTTGGCGAGCTTGCCGACGAACTCTTCCAGCGAGGCGGCGCCCACGGCGCCGTCCTTGACCATGCCGGCGACGCTTGCCGAATTGATATCGTAGACGACGCATTCATGGCCGTCGCGCATCAGACGCCGCACCATATTGGCGCCCATCCTGCCCAGCCCCATCATTCCGATCTGCATGGTTTCATCCCGATTGCTTGAGGAAAGAAGAATTCACTGGCCGTTTGGTTGGTCGATCGCGACGGTGAAGTCGACATTCTCCCAACGCATCGCTTCCGGCCAGAAAAAAGTGAAGACGATGGTGGTTCCCGGTTGCAGGCGGTTAACGGGCAAATCCACCAGATGGATGCCGAACGCATTTTCGACCGTCCTGCTGTCCTGCACCGTCAGCCATTTGTCGCTGCTCCAATGGACGACGCCAGGCGCCGACAATTCGACGCGCAACAGCTTGCCGGCGGGGATGGAGCGGATCTTGTTGTTGAAGCGCCATGTCCGCAGCGGCGAGACCGTCTTGCCCTTGATGTAGCGTTCGACGCCCTGCGGCGGCAGGTCGAAGACGGCGCCGTCGCGCAGCGAGCGCAATAGCTTGATGTGCTCGGCATGCGCCCAGACCAGCGGCATGGCGCTACCGGACGGCTTGCCCAGCCACAGCTCGCGGTCAGGCATGTCGGGGCGATCCCAGACCTGTTCGGGCAGAAGGCCGCCCACGCCCGCCGAGCGTTCGAAACTCTCCAGCAACTGCGCCGCCTTGTCCTTGCGGCCGGCGGCCAGCTCGTAATGGGCGCGCTCGCCGGCAAGCAACGGCCATGGCCGTCCCTGGCCGGTGCCGTCGAAGGGCGCGCCGTCCTCATGCTCGCCATAGCCGTCGCCGCTATAGCGGTACCAGAGCGGCCCTTGCGGCAGGTCGCAGCGCAGCTCGGCGTCGATCGCCTTGACGGTGTTCAGGATGCGCGGGTCGTCCGCGGCTCTGAGGCCGAAACGCACCAGCGCCAAAGCGTCCGGGCTGATGATGGCTTCCGCCGGCTCGTCGGTATCGGCCGGCGGCCGGTTCTTGATCGGCACGAAGCCGTCCTTCGGCGAGGCGGCGCCGCCATCGTCGGGCGGGGCGATGCGGACATAGTAGCCTTCGACACCCGCTTTGGCGCCCGCCTCCGTGCCGGTCACATAGGTCCAGCGCTCGATCTGGTCGTTCCAGCAATCGGCGGTCTGGCGCAGATAGTTTGCCGGCTCATTTTTTCCGCAGGCATCGAGCATGTCGGCGGCGGCGAGCAGCCCCGCTATCTCGACAGCCAGGGTGAACGGGCTGTAGCCGGCATCCTCCTCCCAGCGGTCCTCGCCGGTGACCGGGCCGTTGCGCACGACATAGGCGGCCGCATTCTCGATCATGGCCAGGAAGTCGGCGAGTTTCGGCTTCGGCAGATGGCCGGCGCGGCGCAGAGCGTCGGCGAGCAGCAGCGGAAAGGCGCATTCGTCCATCTGGATGCCCGGCCAATAGGCGGTGCCGTCGGACCAGACATTCTGCGGCCAGTGGCCGTCCGGTTGCTGGATCGAGCGCAGATAGGCGAGGATCTGCAGCGCCTGCCTGCCGTCGCTGGCGGCAAGGAAGCCGCCCGCCGTCTCGACCAGGTCGCGCGGCCAGATGAGGTGGTAGCCGCCGAGGTCGTCGTCGCCCTTGTTAAAGCCCCAGGGGATCGACAGGCTGGCGACGGCGGCGCCGGGCCTGGCGATCGACAGATGTGTCGCCAGCACCGCCGTGCTGGCGCGATAGGTGTTCAAACCGGAGGCGCCGTCACGGTCGAGTTTTTCCAACCTTGCCTGGAATGTCCGCCAATTGTCGACATAGGTTTCCGCGGCCGGCTCGAAACCCTGTTTCAGGCTCGCAAGCGCAAGGTCGGCGGCTTCCTCCGGCGAAGCGCCGAAGCCGAGCGCCAGCAGCGCAACCGTCTTGCCGGCCGAAAAGCCGATCTCGCCGGTGAGCGCGACATTGCCGTCTTCCGCCGTATGACAGGAAGGATCGAGCGCGCAGCTGTCGTGCAGTTGCCGCCAGCCGTCGGAAAAGCCGACATAGCCGGCCGAGCAGGCGCCCCAGGGCAAGGATGAAGCAAGCGCCAGCGAGACGCCGCGACCGGTGGCGAACAGAAGACGCTCCCCCTTATGCTCGCCGATCCAGGCGGTGTTGCCCATGCCGGCATTGACGAGATGCGGCGCGAGCAGCGCGTAGACGCGATAGTCGGCGGCCTGGCCCTTGATCGCGGTCAAACTTGTTTCCTGGAGCAGGACAGGTCGTTTCGAATCCGTAACGATTCGCTTCTCGATTTTGTACGCGCCGTCGGATGCGGTGTTGGTCAGTCGGTAGCCAGGCACCCCGTCCTCGAACGGTTCGACGGCATGGGCCGCATCGCGCTTCTCTTCGGAAAAATAGCCGTCCGGACCGGTGACGATCAGCCCCAGGTCGCGCGTGCAGGCGCTTTCGAGGCGCGGATAGTAAATCTCATTCAGGATGCCGTGACTGGTGGTGAACCAGAGCGGGCTCCTTGCCGAAAGGGCGGTGCCGACGCCGCTCTTGGCGCTTGATGTCCAGCGCGCCGGAATCCCGGGCGCGCCTTTGGCAACGGTCGGCGTTACTGCCATCCAAACCTCTCTTCTGCCGCGTTCCTAGACCATCAGCGGGAGGCTTTTCAATCGTCGCACCGCAAGTTGATCGGTTGCCCATCAAGCTTTGCCGTTGACAGCTTGCAGTTCCTCGAAATTTGTCTGACAATAGATAAAAAACAGGCGCTACACGTCACGGCCATTCGTCAAGATCAGCAACCTCGGGAGGAACCGACATGAAGAAACTGCTCGTATTGAGTGCGTTCGCGGCGATGCTCGCCTCGGGCACCGCGCTTGCCGACACCAGCGGCAAGAAGATCGCCTTTTCCAACAATTACGCCGGCAATTCGTGGCGCCAGGCGATGCTCGACAGCTACGGCATCGTCACCAAGAAGGCGGTCGAGGACAAGTTCGTCGCCGCGGCGGATGTCTTCACCACCGCCGACAAGGAGGTGCCGACCCAGGCGGCGCAGGTGCAGAACCTGATCCTGCAGGGCTATGACGCCATCGTCATCAACGCTGCCTCGCCCGACGCGCTGAACGGCGCCATCAAGCAGGCCTGCGATGCCAACATCGTCGTCGTCTCCTTTGACGGCATCGTGACCGAGCCTTGCGCCTATCGGGTCGTCGTCGACTTCAAGGACATGGGCAAGCAGGAAGTCGAGCAGATGGCCAAGTTCCAGCCCAAGGGCGGCAATCTGCTGGAAATCCGCGGTCTGGCCGGCACCTCGATCGACGACGCCATCCATGCAGGCATCCTCGAGGGCGTAGCCGCTCATCCCGAGTTCAAGATCGTCGGCTCCGTGACCGGCGACTGGGACCAGACGACGGCGCAGAAAGCGGTGGCGACCATCCTGCCTTCGCTCCCCGACGTCGTCGGCATCGTCGACCAGGGTGGCGACGGCTATGGCGCGGCGCAAGCCTTCGCAGCCGCCAACAAGCCGCGCCCGACCATCATCATGGGCAACCGCCAGGACGAGCTAAAGTGGTGGAAGGAGCAGAAGGAGAAGGACGGCTACAAGACCTGGTCGGCCTCGATCGCGCCCGGCGTGTCGACGCTGGCCTTCTGGGTGGCGCAGCAGGTGCTCGACGGACGCAAGGACATTCCGCACGACCTCCTGGTGCCCTATCTCGCTTTCACCCAGGATGATTTCGAGGCCGCGCTGCCGAAGATCAAGGAAGGCGGCGTCGCCACGCACGAATACACGCAGGAAGAGGCTATCGCGGCGATCAAGGCCAACATCAAGTAACAGCGGTGGGTGCATTGCCGTCCGCATCGCCAGCCGGGTATCGTTGAGCATGCTCAAGGCAAACACCGACATTGTCAGGCTGAACGGCGCCGAAAAGCATTTCGGCGCCGTTCGGGCTCTTAACGGCGTCGACTTCCATGTCGGCGCCGGCGAATGCGTCGGGCTGGTCGGGCATAACGGCGCCGGCAAGTCGACGCTCATGCATATGGTGGCCGGCACGCTGCGGCCGGATGGCGGACAGATCGCGGTGCGCGGCGACGAAGAGGCCAGCTATTCCGTGGCGCGCGCGCTGGAACTCGGCATCCGCTGCGTGTTCCAGGAACTGTCGCTCTGCCCCAACCTCAGCATCGCCGAGAACACGCGTATCAATCATCCCTCGCTCGCCGGTTTCGGCTGGCGGCGCAGGGCGGCCGATCTCATCCGCGCCAAGCTCGACGAGATTTTCCCGGATCATGGCATTTCGGCGGACGACATTGCCGGCGACCTCTCGATCGGAAGGCGGCAGATGGTCGAGGTGGCGCGCGCCTTCACGCTGACCCGCGAGCCGCTGCATCTGGTCATCCTCGACGAACCGACCTCGTCGCTCGACGCGCACACCGCAGGCCAGTTGCTTTCCTTCGTTCGCCGCTTCGTCGAGCAGGGCGGCAGCTGCATCCTGATCTCGCATGTGCTGGGCGAGGTGCTGCAGAACGCCGACCGCATCGTGGTGATGCGCGACGGCAAGGTGGTCGCGGCCGATGCCGCCGATGCCTTCGACCGCGACAAGCTCGTCGCCGCCATGGGTGGCGCCGAAGGGCATCAGAAGGCCGCCGCCGAGGTCCGCAAGACCGAGCCTGGCGCGCTCAAGGTGCGGGCGCGCCCGGCGAGGCAGCAGGACGGCAAGGAGCTTGTCGCCCGGGCCGGCGAGATCATCGGCCTCGCCGGGCTTGCCGGCCATGGCCAGACCGACCTTTTGCTGGCGATCTTCTCGGCGGCCGCCCGCGCCAGGACTGGCATCGAGGTGACGGCGCCCGTGGCGCTGGTCGCGGGCGACCGCCAATCGGACGGCATCTTTTCGCAATGGTCGATCGCGCAGAATATCGGCATCCGCTCGCTGGCCAAGCTGCGCAACGGCCTGCTGATCTCGCCGCAGCGCGAGGCGGAGCTCGCCGAATTCTGGAAGAAGAAGATCGGCATCCGCACGCCGGACATGAACAACAACATCTATTCGCTGTCGGGCGGCAACCAGCAGAAGGCGCTGTTTGCCCGCGCGCTCGGCTCCGACGCCGAGATCGTGCTGATGGACGACCCGATGCGCGGCGTCGATATCGGCACCAAGCTGGAAGTCTACGACCTCGTGCGCGAGGAAGCCGCCAAGGGCCGCACCTTCCTCTGGTACACGACCGAGACCGAAGAGCTCGACAATTGCGACCATGTCTATGTCTTCAAGAACGGTCGCATCGTCGCCAATCTCGGCCGCGACGAGCTGACGGAGGAGAAGATCATCCAGTCCTCGTTCGGCGATGCGGCCTGACATGACCGCGATCGCTCCCGGCACGACCCCAAGATCCTCGCCACGCGGCAGCGCCGCCAGGGCGCGCCTGCTGCGCGGCCTTTTGCCGGCCTTGTCGCTGGCGCTGGTGCTGATGGCGATCGCCTGGCTCAACCCGCGCGCCATCAGCTATTTCGGCTTCAACCTGATGCTTAATCTGGCGATCCCGATCGCGCTGGCGACGATCGCGCAGATGTTCGTCATTGCCGGCAACGAGCTGGATCTCTCGATTGGCACATTCGTCGGTTTCGTCGGCTGCGTCACCGCGACCTGGCTGCGGGACGCGCCGCTCATCGGCATTGTCGTGCTGCTCGGCTCGATCGGCGTTTATGCCTTGCTCGGCGCGCTCATTTACCTGCGCAATCTGCCGTCGATCGTGGTGACGCTCGGCATGAGCTTCGTCTGGCAGGGGCTTGCCATCCTCGTCCTGCCCAAGCCCGGCGGCAAGGCGCCGGACTGGCTGCTTTCGATCATGTCCTTCAAGCCACCTTATATCCCGTTCCCGATCCTCGCCGCGCTGATCATCGCCGCAGTCGTGCATTTCGGCCTGATGCGCACCTCCTATGGTGTCATCCTGCGCGGCTCCGGCGGCAATGCCGCGGCGCTGAGGCGCGCCGGCTGGTCGCTGCTCAAGACAAAGATCGTGCTGTTCGCGCTGACCGGCGTGTTCGGCGTTCTGTCGGGCATGGCGCTGATCGGCATCACTACGTCGGCCGACGCCAATATCGGCAATGGCTACACGCTGCTCTCGATCGCCGGCGTCATCCTCGGCGGCGGCGAGTTCGTGGGCGGCCGCGTGTCGCCGATCGGGGCGGTGCTCGGCGCTTTGACGCTGGCGCTCGCGGCCTCGCCGCTTTTGACCTTCATGCACATCCCGCCCGACTGGCAGGTCGCCGCCAATGGCGCGATCCTGATCATCGTGCTGGCGGCGCGCGTGCTGATCAGCCGCAGGGAGCGGTAGCGATGACCTCGGTGCGGATGCTGCTTGAAAAACCCTGGATCTGGTCCTTCGCCGGCGCGCTCGTCGTCTGGCTGGCGACCGTCGCCTTCACCGGCGGCTATGGCGCCGGCGGCATGGTCACGGCGGCGCTGTCGCTCGCCGTGTTCACCGTCATCGTCGGCGTCGGCCAGATGTTCGTCATCACGCTGGGACCCGGCAATGTCGACCTGTCGCTGCCGGCCAATATCGGCCTGGCCAGCGCGGTCGCCATGAAGGTGATGGGCGGCAGCGATTCGATGATCGTCGTCGGGCTGCTTGCCGCACTTGCCTGCGGGGCGGCGATCGGTGTCATCAACTATCTCTTGATCTGGGCGCTGCGCATCCCGCCGATCATCGCGACGCTGTCAGCGAGCTTCATCATCCAGTCGGTCGACATCAGCTACGGCCGCGGCCTGCAGATCAAGCCGCCGCCGGGCTTCGCCGACTTCACAAATTGGCAGGTGCTGGGCATACCCGTGCTGGCGATGCTGACTGTGCTGTTCACGATCGGCGCCGCACTTGCGCTGCAGCGCATGATCTACGGCCGCTCGGTGCTGGCGATCGGCCAGAACATCCGCGCCGCCTGGTTGGCCGGCGTCCATGTCGGCCGCATCCGCTTCCTCACCTACACGCTGTGCGGGGCGCTGGGCGGCATCGACGGGGCGCTGCTCGCCGGTTACTTCCGCGGCGCCAATGTCGATATCGGCAACGAATACCTGCTCGCCTCGATCGCGGTCGTCGTCATCGGCGGCACCTCGGTCGCCGGCGGCAAGGCGAACGTGCCGGGCGTCTGGGGCGCCGGCCTGTTCCTGGTGCTGCTGCTCACCATGCTCAACACATTCGGCGTCAGCGCCGGCGTGCGGCTGGTGCTGACCGGGCTGATCATCGTCGGGGTGATCACCGCGGCCGGCGGCGAGAAGGCCGTGCGGTAACAGCTTCCGCCGGCCATCTCCCGATGAGGCAAGCGGTTCGCGCTATTTCGCTGCCTTTGCCCGCGCGATCGCGTCGACGATCATCTTCTTGGCGTATTTGGAATCGTGCCAGCCCTCGATCTTGACCCATTTGCCGGGCTCGAGATCCTTGTAGTGCTCGAAGAAGTGCTGCACCTGCTGTCGCGTGATTTCCGGCAGATGCGTGTATTCGGTGACGTTCTCGTAGCGCAGCGTCAGCTTGGGCGAGGGGACGGCGATCACCTTCTCGTCCTGGCCGGCATTGTCTTCCATGATCAGCACACCGATCGGCCGCACATTGATGACGCAGCCCGGCACCAGCGCGCGGGTGTTGCAGACCAGAACATCGATCGGGTCGCCGTCGCCCGACAGTGTGTGCGGCACAAAGCCGTAATTGCCGGGATAGCGCATGGAGGTGTGCAGGAAGCGGTCGACGAACAAGGTGCCGGCCTCCTTGTCCATCTCGTATTTGATCGGCTCGCCGCCGATCGGCACCTCGATGATGACGTTGATGTCGTCGGGCGGGTTCTTCCCGATCGGCACGGCTTCGATACGCATGGCTAAATCCCTCTTTCGATTGAAAAGACCGATAGCGGGGGACGCGTCATGGTGCAATGCGGCGATTGGTGCTGAATGCTAATGAAAGCGCACAGTTTGTGATGGGCTGTAACCTAGCCGATGCTAGTCGTTCCAGACGAAAGCGACCTTCTTCAGCGCCTTCTGCTCGAAGACCTCGACGCCTTCGGCGATATCGCGGCCGCCATTGCCGGCATAGAAGGCCAGGGCGTTGTGATTGTCTTCCAGCGCCCACACCACAAGGCCGCGCAGGCCGTGGTCGGCAAGCCTGGCCTTGGCTGCCTTGAACAGGCGGCTGCCCAGCCCGATGCCCTGATATTCGGGCCGCAGATAGAGCTCGTAGATCTCGCCCTGCTGCCTGAGCTCGCGGGCGCGGTTCTTGCCGATCGTCGCATAGCCGGCGACGGTCCCGCCGATCTCGACAACCAGCACGGTGGCGGCGCGGCGAATCGCGTTGGCCCACCAGTCGACGCCGCGGCGGTTGATCATCGAGGTCAGCGTGCGGTGCGGGATGATGCCGGAATAGGCGCCGCGCCAAGCCTGCTGGTGCACCTCGGCGATGGCGCTCGCGTCGCGCGGCTCTGCCTTCCGGATGTCGATGGTCAGCGTGTTCATGATTGGTTAACCATAAACCCGCATCGGGCGATTGCAAAGAGTCCGCCAACACGCCTCGACGCTTTCGCACAGGCGGAAGGTGCATCCGCCGACGAGGCCTAGAGCCGGATGATTTCGGGTCTGTTCGACCTGAAATCTGAATCCGTCTCTAGATCCAAGAGATAGAGCATGATGTCATCCGAAAACCGCTTCACGCTTTTCGGCATCATGCTCTGGTCAGATCTCGACGAGATGATCGTCGAGCTCGTTGGCGTCGCCTTCGGTGACCGGGAAATGCTCGGCGAGCACGGCGCCAACCGTGGCGACAGCTTTGACGAAGCCGTCGGCCAGCCGGTTGTCGCCGGCATGTTTGGTCAGGTCGCGCACAACGCCGTCCCAGACATGCTGGCCGACCTTGGCGTCGATGCCGGAATCGGCAACGACCTCGGCATATCGCTCGGCGATGGAGACGAAGATGAGCACGCCGGTGCGCGCGCTCGTACGGTGGACGTTGCGCGCCAGGAACTGCTTCATCGCGTTGGCGTGCGCGGCCTGATAGCGCAGCCTTCGCGGTACGAAATGAATGCGCAAGGCGGGCAGGAGCCAGAGCAAGGCAAGCGCCGAGGCGAACGCCAGCAGTTGCGCCAGCACGAAATGCGGCAGCCGGATGGTCAGCCACAAGCCCTCCAGCCCGTAGGCGACGGCGAGGCTGGCGATGAACAGGCCGATCGTCGTTGTGAAAGCGGCCGGAAAGAAGTAGCCCTCGCTGGCGCGAGCGACGACACAGTAGATCTCGCCGTCGGTCTTCAATTCGGCCGTGCGGATCGCCTCGGCGATGCGGTCATGGTCCTCGGCGCTGATCGGTCGCGTTGCCATGGTGCCTCACCAGCTTCCCGAAGAGCCGCCGCCGCCGGACGAACCGCCGCCGCCGGAAAATCCGCCGCCGCCCGAGGACCAGCCACCGCCGCCTGACGACCAGCCGCCGCCCCCAGACGACCAGCCGCCCGAGGAAGAACGCCGGTTCTGATCGAA
>NZ_RZSA01000570.1:0-4404 GCF_003998075.1 Mesorhizobium sp. M2A.F.Ca.ET.037.01.1.1
GCACTGTCCTGAAGCACGCCCGCGCAGTTCACGACAGCGTCGACCCCACGAAGGTGGGGGAGCCAGTCTTCCGCCTCCAATGCCCTCGCCATATCGATGACGACGCTCCGCCCCTGAAAAAGGCCATTTGGTGTGCGGCCACGGACAGCCCGGACGACTTCGTGCCCCTCCGCCGCAAGGCGCGCGCACAATGTCGAGCCAATCAGACCTGAAGCGCCAGTGATCAGAACGATCATCCTTGCTTGATCCATCGCGCTCTCTCCCGTCTCGACCACGTCGCATTCTCCCGGATCTCAGGCGGCGCGGCGATCGCCACTTCGCGAACCGCACTTTCTCAATCCTTCAACTTCGCCTTTCCAACCTGGGGCCTGTCCGTACGCAAAAGCAATCAGAACGTAGGGTTTCGTACGCTGAACCAGCGCACCCGAACTTGCGAACGCGACAAGCTGTTCCACTCGGCGGGTGGCCACTGCGAACCGGTCAGGGTAGTTCGCCTCCTGACTCCAGCGTCGGTGGGTCGCTTGGGTTCGCCTCGACGAGGGCAGCAAGGCGAGAGAGGAAACCGAGTAGCCCTTTTTCAGGATCATCGTCGTCGCCCGTGACCACTGTGATGCCCCAACGCGCCAGCACCGCCTCCTCGACCGGATCACGGTGCGCCATGAAAATGAAGGAGGGAGGCCGATCCGCCTCGTAGCCCGATCGGCTCCAAGTTTGCCAGAGCCGGTGCAGGAGCAACCGGATGTTCAGGTCGGAAAGGCTGTAGCCAAAGAACAAGACCGTGCTGCCCAAGGGGTCCGAACGGAACCTCACGTCGAGCGGCGAGTCGAATGACAGCCGGTCGAGGTAGTCAGTCTCTGTGAGAACCAGGGAGGAATCGTCATCGAAGTCGCCGTGGAATTTCACAATGTAGGGGACATCCCTGCGCGCCTTCGACACGTCCCGCGCATTGGCCACTTTGACGTATTCGACGCCATGTATCTCAAAGGCAACTTCGAGGTTCCGATCGTAGTTCGTGGTATAGATCACCGGGAAGTTCAGCGCGACGATGAGACGGTGCAATTCGGATTTTTCGATCTTGTCGCGGCTAACGGTCCAGTGCCGGTCCATCCAACTGCGAAGCGGTCCGATGCTGCCATGCTTGATGCGGTAATACTCGGCAAGGGTCTGAAAGCGATCACGCTGCCTGCCAAGGTCCACCTCAAGGCCAAGCTCATCCGCCATTCGCTGGATCAGTTCCTCCCAGGAAGGCAGTCCGACACTCATGGAGACGCCCGCCCCGACGAACAGGACGGCGTCCCGTTCTCGAACGGATTTTGCGAGCGGCACAAGAGGATCGCTCATTGCAGACCGAGGAGAGACGAGCGCTGCCCATCACCGAATCGGTGGCCGCCGCAGCAGCGGCGTCGACACCCTGCGCATGCTCCGCAATCATGTCCTGCCATCATCCCTCTTCTCGTTCGATACAAGTTTATCTGCCAAGCGGCCACGCGAGAGCTTCCCCCGACGCCGCTCATCGCTTGTTCCGGTGCTGTAATTGGCGATCGGCGGTAATGCGCTTTATCATCCTAGCTCTCGGAGCTTCCGAGCTTCATTGACGAGCACGGCAAGGTTGTCCCCATGCCTTTGAATCAGGTCCCGCGCCTGTTGCTCTGTGATGCCGTTCACTGCGGCGAAATAGGCGAGTTGGTCTACATCGCTTGTCGAAATGCGATTTGCATGTCGGACATCGTTGTCAGCGCTGTCACTTCCGAAATTAAATATATTCATACGGGGGCGCATGACGTCCTCGCATAGGCTTGGCGTCCAGGGCTGCTAGAGAATCGGGCTGCACACACAACAAACATGATCCCGGTTCGCCATCTGGGCTTGGGCCGCGAAATTCTGTTTGTTTGCCGCAAGCTCATAGCTGGCAGCTCTCCACTGCAACGCGACCGAACAACGGCCGAGAGACATTGTTCCAGTCGACGATCTTGTTTGATTGCCCGGCCTTGCCGAAACAGGCCCGCGAGCTTGTTAAGAGCCGGTCAGTCCACTTCGGAAGCACGCATACGCCGAAACTTGCCAAGCCATGGCGCCAATTGGCATCGCCTGGCTTACCTAATGAAGCCCAGAACACTCGTGAGCGCTTCACTCAATTGAGATGTCGCAACATGGATCCTGTGCAGCCATCTAACGCTAATTCTGGCGGGGCGGGTTGCTTTCTCCGCAATCGCAGCCTGGAGTGTTAGGACAACTAGATCGTCGACGGCCGCTTCCGAACCCCCTCGGTATAGAGCAGCCTGTTTGGGCAAGGAGCCAAGCAAACGAACAACGTTCAAGCGGGAATTTCACAGGGTGCCATGCTGGTGATCTTACCAGCTCAGGGAGAGGCCGCGATTGGCCTCGCCCTGTCGGACTGGAGACTATCTATCGACATCTCCCAGCACGATATCGATAGATCCCAGGACAGCCGTAACGTCGGCAAGCAAGTGACCGCGGCACAGCAGATCCATCGCCTGCAGGTGCGCGAAGCTCGGCGCTCGCAGCTTGCAGCGGTAAGGCTTGTTGGTGCCGTCCGCCACCAGATAGACCCCGAACTCGCCTTTGAGTGCTTCGACCGCTGCATAGACCTCCCCCGCGGGCACGCGAAAACCTTCCGTGTAGAGTTTGAAATGATGGATCAGCGCTTCCATCGAACGCTTCATCGCAGCACGCTTGGGCGGCACGATCTTTCGGTCCGGATTGGAGATGGGGCCAGGCCCCTCCTTCACCAGCAGTTCGATACACTGGCGCATTATTTTCGCCGACTGGCGCATCTCTTCCATGCGCACGAGATACCGGTCGTAGCAGTCGCCGTTCTTGCCCACCGGAATGTCGAAGTTCATTTCGGAGTAGCATTCATAAGGTTGTGCTTTGCGCAAATCCCACGCTGCGCCCGAGCCGCGCACCATCACGCCTGAGAAGCCCCATCCCCAGGCATCCTTTTCAGAGAAATACGGGATTGCCAACGTCGAGGAGCAGCATCGTCAGCGTTGCGCAGTCACGTTTCGGCCCAGACGCCCGGCCGTCTGCCATCATTCTGACGCATGGCCATTTCGATCATGTCGGCACCGTGCTGGAATTGGCCAAGATGTGGGACGTGCCGGTCTATGCCCACCCGGATGAGCATCCGTACCTCGACGGGACCGCATCTTATCCTCCACCCGATCCTTGGGTTGGTGGCGGCCTGATGGCGTTGCTTTCGCCACTTTTCCCGTGTGGCCCGATCGATCTCGATACCCGGCTTAGACCCTTGCCTGAGGATGCGTCGGTGCCAGGCATGCCGGGTTGGCAGTGGCTGCACACGCCCGGGCACGCCCCAGGTCACATCTCACTGTGGCGCGAAGCCGACCGTGCACTGATTGCCGGCGACGCCTTCATAACAACAGGCCAGGAATCGGCCTACGAAGTCGCCGTGCAGCAGCTCGAAATGCACGGCCCGCCACGCTATTTCACGCCCGACTGGGAAGCCGCCGAGGGCTCGGTCCGCGAACTGGCCGCTTTGAAACCGGAACTGGTGATCAGTGGCCATGGAGCCGCGGCGGCTGGCGCGGGAATGCGCCAGGGTCTCGATCGGCTCGCGGAGCGGTTCGACCAGTTCGCGGTGCCCGCAGGTTCGAAATATGTCCGCAAGCCAGCGACGGTTAGAAACGGCCGCGCCTACCAGATGCCGCACAGGACTGGCTGACAAAACCAGCATTGATACTCAGGGTTGCCCTCCAAAAGCCCGAACACAGCCGAGGAACCTTTCAGAGACCGCCGGTTTCTGCGCATCTCAGGGATCAGGTTTGCCGGAATACCATGCAGCGTAGCAAGCGCTCGGAACAGGTTGCAAGCGTTGTGAGACAGCAATTCACAAACGAAATAATGCGGCGCCACTTGCGCGCGCTCCCGGTTTTTCGCTCGGAGGGATGGCTACCCGACCACTTGCGTACAATCATGGATCGGCTCAAGGCAAGCGAGATGAAGAACCCTAGACGCTGATCATTCGCTTTCCTTGCGAATTGAAGTAGCGGACCTTGGCCCTCCACCCCGTTCAGACCTTGAAACTTGACCAGGCCAAGCAGCCGCCGACCAACGGCGATGTGCTGACGACAAGGGCACCGTTGGCATGCAGACTGAAGAGTCCTCCCCATGAGACCGGCCCAACGACCCATATAGATCCGTCAGAGCTGTTCCATCTTGTGCTCGTACCCGCTCTGAGAATCGCCTGCATCATGGAAGCCGGGTTCATCCCCTTCTGGAATACTACTATCACTTCGGAGTTCCGAGTGAAGCTTGGTCCCACCGCTGCCGCCAGCCCTGACAGTAAGACAATGCTCATCAGGGCGGCGCCCATGCCTCCACTGGCTGCTCCGCTCCGGCTCGGGAACGCCCAGGCGAGCA
>NZ_RZSA01000571.1:0-4402 GCF_003998075.1 Mesorhizobium sp. M2A.F.Ca.ET.037.01.1.1
GGTGTAGCGGCCGGCCTTGGTGATCGTGATCGCGGTGAGTTGGCCGCCGGCAACGGTAAAGGTGCCCTCGGCGCCCGAGCCGGTTCCGCCGGTGAAGGCGAGGGCGAACGTGCCATTGGCACCGCCATTGCCGGGTGTGATCGCGCCATGGCCGGCGATGCCGACCGGGCGCTCGCCGGTGAAGCCGGGGGCGATGAGGATTCGCGGGGTGACGCCCACGGCCGATTGTGCCTCAAGGGCCTTGTAACAACCCTCAAGAACGTTCGCGAGGGTTTCGCCATCGTCCGCGCCTTCCTCGACGCGGCAAACCACGATGACGGCGCCGATCTGTTGAAGGATGAGGTCGACCGCGTTCGGCAGAGTGCCGAGCCGAGTCTTGCCGACCGAGGTATCCAGCTTGGCGGCCTCGGCGCGGCTACCGGCGATCAGCACCGGCGTATTCAGCGGGAACGCCAGGGCGTCCGCGTCCGGCGCGGTGCCGACCACGAAGATGACCGAAGAGCGGACGGTGCGAATGGGGCGGGGGCCGTCATCGATTTCGATAAGTTCGACGCCGTGCAGAAATTGAGTGCCAGCCATAATTGCGATCTCCGAATGTCAACGCTTTCATAGGCCAGCGTTGACGTTTCGCAAACGAAGGATGTTGCGTTTACCGCCGAGGCCGGGGCTTCATTGGCCCGGCCAATCGGCCTCGATATCCACCGCGTCCAAGGCTTCGATATCAGACGCCGCCATGATGCTGGCCGACAATGCCCTGGCGCGGCTGAAACAGGCCTGCACATGGCGCCCGACCGCGATACCGATAGCCTTCATGGTTGCCGTGTCCAGCGTTACCCAAATGCCCGGCTGAGCTTCCCAGTCGATGGCTTCCAAGGATGGGTCGTTCTGGAAAAGCGAAACCGCGCCGGTGATCTTGGCTTGGCTGTTCGCGTCCGTTCGAACCGGGGCGCCGTTGATGGCGATACCTCCCGTCTCAACGCTCCACCGCTTGTCGGCTAGCGCGGCGAGCTTGAGGTCGCGGACAGTTTCAAAAGGCAGATCGGTGACAACGTACTTCACCGTAGCCGTGGTTTCCGTGACTTCCCATTGATCAATCGGCGCGACCGCGCACGCCTGCTTACGGGCATCAAAGGTCGGCGGTTCATCGATCAGTTTAAGCCCATAACCGGCGGCGACGAGTTCGTCAGCCGTCAACCGACGAGAGGTTTCCGGGGTGTCACCTGTTAACCAGTCAGGATGACCTTGTGTATACCTTAGTCCAGCCTCGTTAGTTACGAGGAAGATGTCGTTACTCATAGTAATCCTTTCTTATGTAAAGTTCACGCCAACGAACGCCGACTGGACGCTCGCACTAAGCGTGACTGTCTCTGTATACGATCCTGGGGTATTGTATCCTAAGGTAGCAGCCATGAAGCTACGACCTCCGGACGTGCCCACCGCGTAAACGTCTTCAGATGCGGCAGACCATGTTCTAGTTACGTTACTTCCTAGTACACCGCCCCACAGGGTCACACTATCATCAGGAGCGGTGAGAGTTGCGGAGACAAACGAAGCTGTACCGGCAGCCTTCGCCACTACAGGCACCGAGTTTCTGTAGCCTGATACTGCATAGAAAACCACTAACGCGTCCGCAACACCGCTCTGGCCATTACCGCCGTTAAGACCAATGCTAACGCTACGCGTACCCGCCGCCACAGCCGAGTATCCAATACCAGCCTTCATGTTGTTCGATGGGACAGCTACAGCGAGTGTGCCTGCTACTCCGTCAACAGAATACGCAGTGACGGATCGTGCAACAGGTCCGTAGCACAGGAGCATAGTGACCAGGATACAGTTCTCTGGAACAGTAACATTCTGTATGAAATCCTGATTGCCAGGATTAGCGTAGGGTACACTCCCAAGATACTGTACGTACGGGGGAAACGTAGGTTTCCATACGCCGGCGCTACACGCGTATCCGCGCCTTGGCAGCTTCCAGACCCCGCCGTCCTTGACATGGCTTCTGCCTTTGTTGGCGAGCAACAGTCTCTTCCAGACGCCGGCATCTTTCACATATGCCGACATGATTACACCTGAAACCAGAGGTCGCCGTTCGCGCCGCCCGAGGGGGCGGCGGTGGAAATCGTGGTGACGCGGTAGGCCGCGTATCGAGTATCGAGCAAGGTCGCAACGTTGCCCATGTGCACGATTTCATAGGCGGCGGCGCCCATCGACCAGCCGCCAACCTTCAGCTTGTTGTCGGTATCGAGGCCGAAGTTGACGGCATAGGCGCCGGTTCGGTTGAGCGAAATGAAAGCTGCCGCGCCAGTAGCGGGGTTAGGCGTGGCAATGGACAAGCCCGCGCCGGCACCCGATCCGTTCTGCCCGATTATCCCCGCCGTTCCCGACGCAAAGGATTGCGCACCCGTGAAGGCGTTGCCGCCCGCGAGATTCGCTTTGGTTGCAAGGGCGGCGGCTATCTCGGAGAGCGTGTCGAAGGCGGCGGACACCCCGCCGAGTACAACGTCGATAGCCGCTTTGACGAACCCGGTCGTCGCAACTTGGGTCGTGTTCGTGCCTGGGGCCGCCGTGGGCGCCGTGGGCACCCCCGTAAGCGCCGGGCTCGCTAGCGGCGCCTTGAGGCCGACCGAGGTCAGAATTTGCGTGATGATGTCCGGGTTATTTTGCAACGCCGCCGCTAGTTCCGCGATGGTGTCCAGGGCCGCCGGTGCGGCCCCGATGAAGTCTGCAAAGTTCGCTCGCACCCATTGCGTGGTTGCGATACGGGTAGAGTTGTCAGTGCTGCCCGGAGTCGGGGCCGTAGGCGTCCCGGAAAGCGCGGCGTTGAGCGATGGGGCCTTCTGCACCAAGGCGGTGAGGATTGCCGCGACGTCCACGTCTATGGCCTGCAAAGCGGCTATAACACGCGCAACATCGTGCTTGAGATTGTTTTCGCCGAACGGAAGTGGATAGGCCCGGTTTGGGGTGGCTACATCGATGGTCATTGGTCAACCTCAAATCGAGAAGGCGCGAAGGTCGGAAACCGCCGGGCGAGCCGCCGGTGAACCGGTGAGCGTGAGACGGATACGGCCCTGAATCGCGGTCAGGCCGGTGGTGCGGAAAGTCCGCTCAAAGGTGCCATCCGCCAGCACCGTGGCCGATGCCTGCGGCAGCAGTTGCCAATTATCGTCAGCCTTGTCGTAATGAACGGTAAGGGCCGAGCCTGCCGGCAGCTTGGTTTTCATCACCGCGTCGAGGCGGATCAGGTTCCCCATCGTGAACGCGTCGCTGACATAAACGCCGTTGGCCTGCATCGTGCCTTTGATCGCAAGCACGTCACGGCCCATGATTGGCGAAACCTTGTCGGTGCCCGTCAGGATCGCGCGCAAAGCGGCGTTGCCGGTGAAGAACGATTGCCGCTCCCACACCTGGCCGGGCTCGATGCGCACCGGAGTTTCGCCCACGGGCTCGATTTCGAACACGACGCGGGTGTCGCCGGTCGGCAAGAACACCTGCGCTTCCGCGATGAAATCGGAAAGCGAAATCGCGGTGACGGTGCCGAGGGCGATTGTCTTGGATACCGGATCGAACTTCGCCGCGTTGAGGCGGAAAGTCAGGTCTTCGTCTTGGTGCGCTGTCCAGGTCGAGGCATTCGAGGAACTGAAACGAACGCCGATGGTGTAAGGCTGCGCGCCAATCCATTCCTGCCGGGCCGCGTCGAAGCCGCCGCGCGCCGCATAGGAAACCGAATGGTTCGGGTCATTCGTCTTGAGAACGAAGGCGGTTTCAACACCGGCCGGAATGAAGACGGGGGGATCAAAGGTGAATTTGTGCCAGGTTCCGATGATCGCGGAATGCATGTCGGTCTCGGTCTGCGCGATGACATCGGTCGTCGGGTAGCCGTTATCCATCGTGACGATTTCGCAAAGCACGGGCTGCGAGGCGTCGCCGATGGCGCAAAACTTCACCTCGATAGAGGCGATGTGCCGGCCCTCGGCGAACATGAATGATTGCGCCACCGGGTCGGTGCGACCGCCGTTGGGGCCGCCATTACCGCCGCCACCGCCGCCGCCCGTGTTGCGCGGCGGCGGATCACGGAAACGCTGTACGGTCGTGATCTGTTGGCTAGTGTTGATCTCAATGCGGCCCTGGCCTGTGAACTCGGCGGCGGCGCTATCGCCGCCAGCGCCCACGGCGGCGACGTGCTTGGTGCCCGAGGGGACATTCGCCGGAATAGTGAAGGTGCCCACGACCTTGCCGTTGACATCGGCCGCGAGAGGGCCGGCCGGCGTAACGTCGATGCCGTCAAATGTGAGCTTTTGCAGGATTTCGCCAGGGCCAAAGCCATCGATTTCGAATGCGACATTGATCTGGCGAAGGAAATAGGCCGTTACATCGCGCGTGGACGTGATGACCTCGACAT
>NZ_RZSA01000572.1:0-4383 GCF_003998075.1 Mesorhizobium sp. M2A.F.Ca.ET.037.01.1.1
GGACTGCAGCCGGCGCTCGAATTCGCCGGCTTCGACGCCGACGAATTCGAGCGCCGGCTGCAGTCCGGCGGCGCCGACGCCGGCAGCAAGATCGCGGAAGGCGGCACGCAGGCCGGCCAGAACGCCGCGCAGACCTTCACCTCCGGCGTCGCCGGGGCAGGGTCGTCGTTCGGCAAGAGCGCCGCCGCCGCCTTCATCGCCGGCGTCAGTGGGTTCCTGTCTTCCGCCAAGGCGGACCTGATGCGCCCGGTCGGCTCGCTTGGCGGCAGGACGACCGGCCAGCAGGTGCAGTCCGACCCGCGCGGGCAGGCAATCGACTTTGGAGGGCCGCGCTGATGCTGATGAAGATCGGCCTGGTCGAGTGCGATCTCGCTTTCAACATCGACAAGCATGGGCGCGAGACGACGCATGACTATGCAGAAAAGCCGGTCGTCGGCGCGATGCCTCCCCTGGAAGATGTCGGCGTCGGATCGGAAACGCTCACCGTCTCCGGCCGTCTGATTCCGTCGAAGCTTGGCGGGTTGGGCACATTGAACATCCTGCGCAACGCGCAACTTGCCGGCACGCCGCAACTGGTGACCCGTGGCGACGGCAGCGTGTTCGGCTTCTACGTCGTGCAGTCGGTCAATGACGAGCATACCTTCCTCGATCACGACGGCGTCGGCCAGGTCGTCGACATCACCGTCAAGATGCAGAAATCGGCGGCGCCAGCACCGGCCGATTTCTTCGCCTCGCTGTTCTCGCTGATTGCTTAACGGAGAAAAGACCAAGTGCCTGTGTGTACCGACGCCGCTCCCCGAGGGAGGCCCGGTATCCCGGATATTGTGCCTCTCCTACCTAACGGCTACTTTAAGAGGGGAGAAATATGATTCCAGCGCTCAATAACGTAGCGTGGGCCGTCCCTGAGCGGGATGAAGTCGGCCCGGCTGGAATGGCGGGGTTACCTAGGCCGATGTATTCGAAAAGTGAGATTGTGAACGCCGGAAAGGTGCTTCGCGAAAACCTCACTCGCGATGCGATCCCGACAATTCAAGAGGCGCGCGGTCTTCACATAGTGCAGGCTTTTGCAATCGCGCATAGCTGGCGAGACGCGCACATGTTGCCCCTGCTTCGCGTGCGGATGGAACTGTCCCGCAAGCTGAAGCACGTCGAAAAGGACGCCGTCGCCGCCGCCAGACTTAAACGCATGGCGTCGATACGCCGAAAGCTTCAGCGGCCGATCACGTTGTACCAAATGCAAGATATTGCCGGATGCAGGGCAATCTTGCGATCGATGAAAGAGGTAGATCGGCTCGTTGGAGTCTATCGCAATGGAGGCACCGCGCATTCGATCCAATCGGAAGACGACTACATTTCGCGCCCGAAGAAGGATGGCTATCGAAGCCATCACTTCATCCTGAAGTTTTGCGGGAATGGCGAAGAAGAAATTTTCAACCGACAGACCGTTGAGGTTCAACTTCGCACCCGATTGCAGCACGCTTGGGCGACTGCGGTGGAATCAGTTGGGCTGATCCGCCACGAGAACATAAAGGGCGGCGAGGGTGATACGGACTGGCGTCGGTTTTTCGAGCTTATGTCGTCCGAACTAGCATATGAGGAAGACCGGGAACTAGCGCCGACTGCAGACATCCCGCGTGCGGACATTCGAAAGGAAATCCGAGATCTTTCGAAGCGAATTAAGGCGGTCTCGACCTTGGAGACGTACAATCGGGCAATTAACTTTACCGACGGGTATGGTCATACCTACGCCCGCTATTTTCTGCTCCAATTCGACTACAGCACCCGAGAGGTCTTCGTTCAACCGTTCTACAGCTACGACAAGGGAGCTGCGCGATACGTTGATGAAGAAAGGAACAACCAGAAGCGGAATACAGTTCTGGTTGAGGTCAACAAGGTCAACGATCTAAAGAAAGCGTTTCCGAACTACTTCTTAGACGTGAGCGCATTTACTGAGAAGCTGAAGGCCGTTCTGTCTCCCGGATATAAATCTAGTCAAGCTTACGATCTTTCGTGGCTGGCAGCGTATAGATAGCGCTCTTATCCGACGTAAACTCACTCAGATTTGGATTCATCATCTGCTTGAGGCACGCCTCAAGCAGATGATGAAGGAGATTTCCCTTGACAGAAACTGTCACCGTCAAGTCGGAAGGCATGACGCTATCCGCACTGTTGGCGCGGCATTATCGCAAGGTCTTTTCCGGCATGGTGGCGAAGACCTTCGCGCTCAACCAGGACCTCGCCGGGTCGGGCCCGCATCTGCCCGTCGCTCGCGTCGTCACCGTGATGACGCCGGCCGAAATGGCGGCCGAAGGCGCGGCCGCAAAGCCCGTGATTGACCTCTTTTCATGAGGAAGGGCCATCTCCGGGTCGTTGTCGGTGGGCAGGACGTCACCTCTCGCTTCTTGCCGTTGCTGATCTCGCTGTCCATCACCAAGAGCGGCACCGAGGCGACGCAGTCGGCGACCTTCACGCTGGACGACAAGGACGCGACCGTTCGGTTTCCCAAGACCGGCACGCCTGTGTCGATCGAGCTTGGCTGGCAGGGTGGGGCGATGCGCACCTTCGAGGGCGAGGTCGACACCTGCGACTGGTCGACCGATCGAGGGGCCGGCAGCGTGCTCTCCATCACCGCGCGCTCGGCCAGCCTGAAGGGCAAGGTCAAGCAGCCGGCCGACCGGCACTGGGAGAAGAAGAAGCTCGGGCAGGTCCTCGAGGATGCTGCCGGCGACGCGGGCCTGTCGATTAAGGTGCATCCTTCCCTCGCCAGCCGCGAGCTTGACTATGAGGCGCAGGACAATGAGAGTTTCCTCGCCTTCGCAGACCGGCTCGCGCGCGAGCATGGCGCGACCTTCGCCATCAAAGGCACGCAGGCCGGCTTCGTGCCGCGCAACGTCGGCGTCTCGGCCACCGGCCAGCCGCTGCCGACCATCGTGATCACCCGCGGCACGGTGATATCCGCGAGCGGCCTGACGCCGGTGACCGACCGGCCGCGCTTCAAGAAGAAGAAGGGCCGGTGGTACGACGTCAAGAAGGCCAAGCAGGTCATCGAGGAGGTCGAGACCGGCGACGATGTCGAGCCGGATGACGTGCTCCGCTTCATGGAGCCTGACGAGGCTTCGGCCAAGACCCGCGCCGATTCCGATCGCGTAGACGGAGCGCGCAGCAAGGGCTCCGGGTCGGTCACGATCGAGGGCGAGCCGACCGCCGAGCCGGAAGGCACGGCCATCATAGACCTGCGCGCCGGCGTCGACGGCAGCTACACCATCGCCTCGATCACCGACACGCTCGACCGCGGCAGCGGCTACACCACGCAGATCTCGCTGGGCAACCCGCAAGGCTCGGCCGGGGCGGATAGGCGCTAGGCCGAGAGCAGCTTCACCATCGTCAGGCGCATGCGTGCGAGTCTCCGTGCCGCGCCATGGAATGCTTCCCGCTCGGCTTCGAGCAGGAATTCAAGTGTCATCATGTCGAGCAGGAATTCGTCCACGGCTACCGCAAGTTCGTGCGACTTGCCTTTTGTGTGAGCGAGTAGCTCGCGCGCCTCTTCGACGAGGTTGGCGCTGCTGGCGTCGATCAGCACCTCAAGCTTCGTGAAGCAATCCAATTCTGAAGTCCCCCTGCCGCGGCCCTCAATCGCCGGCGCGCCGGAAAGTTCCCAACCGAAAGGAAAATCAATGACCGGATCCCGCGAGCACGAATCGCTCGCCCGCGTGCTCGCGCATGAGGGCGGATACAGCAACCATCCGGCGGACCCTGGCGGCGTCACCATGAAGGGCGTCACCCAGCGGGTCTATGACGCCTACCGCCGTAGCAAGGGCCTAGCCACCCGCTCGGTTAAGGGTATCACCGGCCAGGAGCTCTTCGACATTTACGACCGGCAATACTGGGACGCCGTGAAGGGCGACCAGCTGCCAGCCGGCGTCGACTATGTCGTTTTCGATGGTGCGGTGAACTCAGGGCCGAAGCAGTCGATCATCTGGCTACAGCGCGCCCTTGGGCCGCTCTATCAGGGCCGTGTGGACGGCGTCATCGGTCTCGGCACCGTCGCCGCAGTGCAGGGCTGCAACAACCACGATGCACTGATCGACCGCATCTGCGACCAGAGGCTCACATTCCTGCAGCATTTGAAGACCTGGAAGGACTTCGGCCGCGGCTGGCGTTCGCGGGTGGCCGAGGTCCGCTCGATCGGCCAGGCATGGGCCACCGGCGCGATGCCCCAGATGGCGAACTTCGTCGACGGCGGTCAGGCCAAGGCATTCGTCGAGGACGCCAAGCCCGCGCCTTCGACGGCACCTGCCGATGCCGCAGCCGGCGGCGGCGTCGCCGGCGTCGGCCTGTCGGGCACGCTGGCCGAGCTGCAGAACCAGCTTTCCCCCTTCAGCT
>NZ_RZSA01000573.1:0-4360 GCF_003998075.1 Mesorhizobium sp. M2A.F.Ca.ET.037.01.1.1
TCGACATACTGGTCAATAATGCCGGCCACGATATTGGCGGCCGCATCCGTTTCGACCAGGGATCGGCGGATGACTGGTCTGCCATCATCGAGACCAATCTGATCGGCTTGATGCGCGTCACGCGCGCGATCCTGCCCGGCATGGTCGCGCGCGGCCGCGGCGACATCGTCAACATGAGCTCGATCAGCGCGCTCCGGATCGTGCCCGAGCAGGCGCCCTACTCGGCCAGCAAGGCAGGCGTGCACATGCTGAGCGACATCATCCGCGGTGAGCTCGCGGAGACGCCGCTGCGGGTCATCGAGATTATGCCCGGCCTGACGCGCACCAGCATCGTCACGACCCGCCACCGCGGCGACGAGGAAGCGGCGCGGCAATATTTCGAGCGCTTCGGCATGGCGCTTGACCCCGAGGACGTGGCGCGCTGCGTGATGTTCGCGCTGAGCCAGCCGCCGCATGTCCAGATCGCGCAGATGTTCGTGCTGCCTACGAACAGGTGGTAGGTCCCGTCGCCCAGGCCTGCACTGAGCCGGGCGGCCGGGGCCGGCCTGTTCAGTGAACGGCCGCGTACATGATGCGGCTTTCGCTGGCCTCGGCGATGTCCATTCCTCGACGACGCGCCCCTGCCGCGCAACGAGGATACGGTCCGAGAGAGCCAGTATCTCAGGCAGATAGGACGAGATCACCACCACCGCCATGCCGCTGTCGGCAAGCTCGTTGATGAAGTTGTGGATCTCGACGATGGTGCCGACATCCACGCCGCGCGTCGGCTCGTCCAGGATGACCAGCTTCGGCTTCTGGATGAGCGCCTTGGACAGCACGACCTTCTGCTGGTTGCCGCCCGACAGCTCGATCACGCGCGCATCGGCATCGATCGCCTTGACGCCCAGTCGCTTGGTCCAGGCCGTGGCAAGCTCGCGCGCATTGCGCGGCGTGACAGCGGTCAGCGGATTGCTGCCGGTCGCCAGCGCGCCGAGCTGGACGTTGCTGGCAATCGTCATCGTCTCGAAGAAGCCTTCGATCTTGCGGTCCTCGGTGACATAGACGACGCCGTCGCGCACAGCGGGCCGTGGCGTGCGGTAACGGACCGGCCGGTCCTCGAAGCGTACGGTGCCGCCGTGGAAATAGTCGCGCTTCAAGACGCCGGCGACGATCTTCATCGTCTCCGTTCGCCCCGCCCCGACCAGGCCGAACATGCCGGTGACCTGCCCCGCGAACACCGAGAAGGAGGTGTTTCGGACCGTATTGCCCATCGACAGGTTCTCGACGCTCAGGATCTTCTTGCCCATCGGCCGCGCCTTGCGCTTCTCGCCGGCATAGAGCTCGCCGGACAGGCTCCGTCCGACCATCGCCTGCACGATGCGATCGCGGTCGAAATTGCGCGTGTCGTCGGTGACGACGACCTTGGCGTCGCGCATCACCGTGATGCGGTCCGACAGGTAAAGCGCTTCCTCCAGCGCATGGCTGATGAAGATGATCGCGATGCCTTGCTCCTTCAGCCGGCGCGCCAGGTTGAAGAAGTGGAATTTCTCTTCCGGCGTCAGCGTCGCGGTCGGCTCGTCGAAGATGATGAGCCGGGCATGATGATGCACGGCGCGCGCGATCTCGACCATCTGCTTCTTGCCGGCGCCCAGGGTGGAAACCTGCGACGTGGGGTCGACGTAGAAATTGAGCGACAAAAGATAGCGCTGCGCCTGGATGTTGAGGCCGCGCAGGCGGTTGAAGAGTTTTTCGTCGCCAAGATAGATGTTCTGCGCGACCGACATCGACGGAACCAGATTGGTCTCCTGGAAGACCATGGCGACGCCATGCGCGAGCGCATCGGAAGGCGAGTTGAAAACCGTCGGCTTGCCGTCCAGCACCATCTCGCCCGAGGACGGCTGATAGACGCCGGCCAGCACTTTCATCAGCGTCGATTTGCCGGCGCCGTTCTCGCCGAGGATGGCATGGATCTCACCCGGACGGACGTCGAGGTTGACGTCCGAGATCGCGAGCACGCCGCGAAAGTCCTTGGACACACCGCGCAGTTGAACCAGTGAATTCATGCCGCCGTCTCGTCGTCGATTGCCACGATCTTGCCCGAGCCCTTGGCGCCGGCGATCAGCCTGCCACCTGTCTCGCAGAGCGACGTCACGCCATGGACATCGCCGTCGGCACGGCTCTGGTAGCTGCGCAGCATGGCCATGCGGTCGTCGCATCGCACCACCAGGCCGGTCGACCATGCCGGCGACCACGGCTTGAGCATATTGAGTTTCTTGCGCGCGCCGCCCTGGATCGGCTCGAGAAAGCTCTTTCCGGTCGCAAGCGCCGGCGCGATCCAGTAGGCCGGATCGATCGTGTCGACCATGCGGCGCCGGTATTCGTCCTCCTTGAGCACGAATTCGACCAGCGGATTGCGGGGCGCGAACATCGCCAGCCAGAAGCCGCCCGAGGCGGACTGCGTCATGCGACCCGGATAGGCGGGCAAGGCCGCAAGCGCGACGCGGGGCTGTGAGCCGCCCGCCAGCGCAAGGACGCGATGCCGCCACGCTTCAGCGACAAAGATGTCCTCTCCCGAAAGCGCCAGGCCTGCCGCGAACTCCAGCCCGCCCAGAAGCCGTTCGGCGCGGCCGCTGCGGGTATCGATGCGCCACACCGAGCCGCTCGCCGACTTCGTCATCAGATCGCGCTTCCATTCGCTCGCCGCGTGGCGATCCGATCCGACGGCGACGAACAATGTCGTCGGATCGGCGAAGACCATGGCCGTCACGCAAGAAGGATTGATGCCTTCGACCTTCAGCGGCCTTGAGGCGGTGCCGGGGCTTTCCAGGAGAATTCCGCGACCTTCGACCGCAATCGCCAGGTTTTCGTCCAGGGCGGCGATGCTGGTCACCAGTCCATCCATCGGACAACGCGCGCTCAGCTCAAATTGCGAGGCATCGCCGCTGGTTGAAAGGGTCAGCAGGTTGTTGCCGGAAGAGCAGAGGATGCCGTCATGCGCGGGTGTGAGATTGTCGACGCCGTCGAGCTGCATCAGCACCGGCATCGCGTCGAGCTTCGCGTTCGGCCGCAACGGCCCGTCCATCGGCGGCACGGTGCTGCCGGTGAGATCGAAGCCGCGGAAATTGGCCCAGGCTTTCCAGATCGCGCCGATCATGAACGGGCGCCCCAATAGGCGTCCTGCGCGCACCAGTTCGGGTCGGCATCGGGCAGGCGGTAGCGCCCGATGCGGTTGTTGGAGACGCCGCCGAGATAGAGCCAGCCGCGATGCTCGCGCATTGAGGTGATCATGGGATGGTTGAGGCCGCCAAGGTCCCAGAGATTGTCGAGGATCTCGCCCTTCTCGTTGAACTTCACCACGCAGCCGGTATTGATGTTGGGATAGAGCCACTGGTCCGGCGCGACGCGACGGGCCATGCGCTTACGGAAGCCGGGCATGCGCAGTGCTAGATCGAGTGCCGGCCCGCGCATGCCGAGCAGCGCCAGCCAGTAATTGCCGTCGGAAGAGCGGTTGATGTTGTCTGGGTAACCCGGAAGATTGGAGATCACCTTCTCGGTCCTGCCCTTCTTCGGACCGTCGAAATAGTAGCGGCTGATCGAGCAGGTCCAGCTCTCGGCGAACATGAAGGATTGCCCGTCGGAGCACATGGCGACGCCGTTGGCGAACACTAGTTTCGGGATTTCCGTATGCGTCTTGCCGGTGCGCGGGTCGTAGCAAATGATGCGCCCGCTGGCGCGGCTCTCGAGCGCATCGGTCGCCCAATCCTCCTGCTCGTAGCGGATGGTCGCCTCGCTGAAATAGATGCGGCCGTCCGGCGCCACATCGACGTCGTCGGCAAGGCGAAGGCGCGAATCGTCCACCACCGAGAACCAGCTGCGGTTCGTCTCGTCGGTCAGCTTGGTGACCGTCTTGTCGGGCGCCACCTGGAAAAGCCCCATGCCGCCGATGCAGACGAGCAGATTGCCGGACTTGTCGAAGGCCATGCCGAGCGGATGGCCGCCAATATGCGCGAACACTTCCGAGCGCTTATGATCGGGGCCGAAGAAGCGCACGATGTCGCCGTGGCGGGTGCCGCAATAGAGATTGTCGTCGCGATCGAGGATGACATCCTCCGGCCCTTCGATCTCGCCGAGGCCAATGATCTCGACCGAGCGCAGGCGGTCGTTGAGCATATAGGGTGAGCCGGGCGCATCGACCTGCGGCGAAGGCGGCAGCGACAGATAAGCGGGCGAGACATAGACCTTGGCCAGGATGCGGTGGCGGTGCTTCTGCCAGCGCATGTCGACGAAGACGGCGAGCAAAAGGATCGCGCCGAGGATCGTCGAGTTTATCGGACCGCTGATGCCGAGATTGATCAGGCCGTTGGTCAGCATGAGCACAAGC
>NZ_RZSA01000574.1:0-4359 GCF_003998075.1 Mesorhizobium sp. M2A.F.Ca.ET.037.01.1.1
ATGTGGTCGAGCGCTGGGTGCGCGAGGATCCAGGACAATGGATGTGGTTCCACAAGCGTTGGGAAATCAGCGGCCGCCGCCGCAAGCGCCGACAGGCGAAGGCGGCAGCTGACCAATAACTGGGCGGCCTTATCGCAATCAGTTGGTCACAACGATCCGCGTGTTGCCGAAGCCCACTTCCTTGACCATCGTGTAGAAGGTCGCGGCGTTGGCCGGATGCAGGCGTACGCAGCCATGCGACGCCGGGCGCCCGAGATGTCTCACCGCTCCGGTGCCATGAATGGCGTAGCCGCCATGGAAGAACACCGAATAGGGCATTGGCGAGTTGTCATACTTGCGCGAATACCACATCCGAGCAGTCCATTGCGGCCGGTAGCTGCCGCGCGGCGTGAAATAGCCAGGCCGCGCCGTCGACACGCTCCAGCGGTAGAGCACCTGGCCATACTTGCTGACGGTCATGGTCTGCGACGAGACGTCGATATTGGCGACCAGATTGGCTGCCCGGCTTGCGACGGACACGCCGAACAACGCTGTCGCCAGCACGGTTACCATGAGAACGAACTTTTTCATGCGATCAAACCCCTTTGATTGCCCCTGCCATTGACGCGGTTTTTCCATCTTTTTGCCGGCAGATGCGTTAAGTACCACACACTCCTTGACGAATCCGCCAATCCAATCCGATGAATTTGAACGATTTTCCCGGCATAGTTGCCGCCTCGACACGCACCCTCTGAAGTTTAAGCGCGAGCGTTGGGCCATTCCCCGATCGTCGTGTGGCAATGTGCGACTGGTTGCTTGCAAAAGTGCTGCGTTCCTTCTTCAATCCACCGAATGAGTGAACGACTTCGCATGAATGAGCGACTTCTCGGGGCGGTCGAGGACCGGACAGACGACTTGGTTGCGCTGACCGCGGACCTGATCCGCTTCCCGACCGTCAATCCGCCGGGCGAAGCCTACCGGCCATGCGCCGAGTTCCTGGGCGAGCGCCTGAAGAAACTCGGCTTCGAAACCGAGTTCATCCGTGCCGAGGGCGCGCCTGGCGACAGCGACCGCTATCCACGCGTCAACGTGGTCGCCCGCCTCGACGGCCGCTCGCCCGGCCCCTGCGTGCATTTCAACTCGCATATCGACGTCGTCGAGGCCGGCGACGGCTGGACCGTCGATCCCTTTGCCGGCGTGGTGAAGGACGGCAGGGTCTATGGCCGCGGTGCCTGCGACATGAAGGGCGGCCTGGCGGCCTCGGTCATCGCCGTCGAAGCCTTCATGGAAGCCTATCCCGGCTTTCCCGGCGCCATCGAGATCTCGGGCACGGCAGACGAGGAATCCGGCGGTTTCGGCGGCGTCGCCCATCTGGCCAGGCTCGGCTATTTCTCCAAGCCGAAGGTCGACCACGTCATCATCCCGGAGCCCTTGAACAAGGACCGCATCTGCCTCGGCCATCGCGGCGTCTGGTGGGCCGAGATCGAGACCAAGGGCGAGATCGCGCATGGCTCGATGCCGTTCCTCGGCGACAATGCGGTGCGCCATATGGGCGCCCTCCTGCAGGCTTTCGAGCAAGAACTGTTCCCGGCGCTCGACCGCAAGATGACGCGCATGCCGGTGGTGCCGGAAGGCGCCCGGCGCTCGACCATGAACATCAATTCCATCCATGGCGGCCAGACCGAGGATTTCCGGCCGGGGCTTCCCTCGCCCAACGTGCCGGATTGGTGCCGGCTCACCATAGACCGGCGCTTCCTGCTCGAAGAGGATATCGCCACCGTCAAAGGCGAGGTCACCGGCATCCTGGAGCGGTTGAAACGCGAGCGCAAGAAATTCGACTACGAGATCCGCGACCTGATGGAGGTGCTGCCGCTGATGACCGAGCGCGACGCGCCAGTGGTGAAGGCCGTCGCGAAGGGCATCATGGAGGTGTTCGACCGCGAACCCGACTATGTGATCTCGCCCGGCACCTACGACCAGAAGCACGTCGCGCGCCTCGGCCACCTCTACGACTGCATCGCCTATGGCCCGGGCATTCTCGACCTCGCGCATAGGCCGGACGAATGGGTGGGCATCGCCGACATGGTGGAATCGGCCAAGGTGATGGCGATCGGCCTCAATGTGCTCTTGCGCGGCACGACCGGCTAATGGGCAAAAACATTCCGCCTTGCGCCGCCCGGCAGCACGAAACGCAATTTACTCGCGCGCCAAATCACGCTTCTATCCGCCAGCTTGAGCATGTTTGAGCAATGGGAGTTCAGCGATGAGACTGTGGAAGACCATCCTGGCCGCGGCTGTGCTGTCGCTTGCCCCCGCCACCTCGGCCTTTGCCGCGCGCACCGACCTCACGCTCGGCATCGTGCTCGAGCCGCCACATCTCGATCCAACCGCCGGCGCGGCCGCGGCCATCGGCGAAGTCACCTATGCCAATGTCTTTGAAGGGCTGACGCGGATCGACGACAACGGCCAGGTTCAGCCAGCTCTCGCCGAGAGCTGGGCAGTCTCCGACGACGGCAAGGCCTACACGTTCAAGCTGCATTCCGGCGTGAAGTTCCACGATGGCTCGGCCTTCAGCGCCGACGACGTGAAATTCTCGCTGGATCGTGCGCGTGCCAAGGATTCGCTCAATCCGCAAAAGCCGCTCTTTGCCCACATCACCGATGTCACGGTGGTCGATCCGGCGACCGTCAAGGTCACTCTCGACGGGCCGCAGGGCAGCTTCCTTTACGACATGGGCCAGGTTGCGGCGGTGATCGTGGCGAAGGGGTCGGCCGACGGCAACAAGGACAAGCCGATCGGCACCGGTCCCTTCAAGCTCGATCACTGGGCCAAGGGTTCCGAGATCACGCTCGTCAAGAACCCGGACTACTGGGGTACAGCCGCCGCGCTCGACAAGGCGACATTCCGTATCGTCCCCGACGTGGCCGCGGCCGTCCCCGCCTTGCTCTCGGGCGACATCCAGGCTTTCGCCAACATGCCCGCACAGGACGCGCTCGGGCAGATCCAGTCCGATCCGCGCTTCAGTGTCGTGATCGGTTCGACCGAGGGCGAGACGATCCTGTCGATCAACAACAAGAAGCCGCCCTTCGACAAGCTGGCCGTGCGGCAGGCCCTTGCCTCGGCGATCGATCGCGATGCCATCATCGCAGCCGCCTCGAACGGTCTTGGAAAGCCGATCGGCTCTCATTTTTCGCCAGGCGACGCGGGCTATGTCGATCTCACCGGCGTCTATCCGCACGACACCGCCAAGGCCAAGGCGTATCTGAAGGAAGCGGGGCTGGAGAACGGCTTCTCGGCCACGATCAAGCTGCCGCCCGTGCCCTACGCACGCGACGGCGGCCAGGTGATTCAGTCCCAGCTGAAGGAGATCGGGGTCGATTTGCAGATCATTCCCGTCGAATGGGCGGAGTGGCTGAGCCAGGTCTTCACCAACAAGGACTACGACCTGACGATCGTTTCCCACGTCGAGCCCAACGACATCGATATCTATTCGCGGCCCGGCTACTATTTCCAGTATGACAACCCGAAGTTCAACGATGTGATCAAGGCGCTTGGCACCACGGTCGACAAGAACAAGAGGCTGGAGCTGCTGGGCGAGGCGCAGAAGTTTCTCGCGCACGACGTGCCCGCCGTCTACCTGTTCGAGCTGCCCAAGATCGGTGTGTGGGACGCCAAGCTGCAGGGCATGTGGACGAACTGGCCGATCGAGGCGGATGATCTCACCAAGGTGAAGTGGACGGATTGAGCCCGGCGCGATCGCCCGATCGCTTCCCATGACCGCCTACCTCGTAAAGCGCCTCATCATCGCGGCCCTCACGCTGGTGCTGGCCTCGATGGTGGTGTTCGCGGTCATGGAGGTCCTGCCCGGTGACCCGGCGCGCCTGATGCTGGGCCTCAATGCCAGCGCCGACCAGGTGGAGTTGCTGCGCAACCAGATGGGGCTGAACGCGCCGCTGCTGCTGCGCTACCTGCACTGGGCAGGCGGCCTGCTCAGCCTCGATTTCGGCCGTTCCTACACCTATTCGGTGCCCGTCATCGACCTGGTGCGTGAACGCATCGCCGTCTCCCTGCCGCTGGCGCTGATTGCGCTGGCACTGTCGACCATCATCGCCATTCCGGTCGGCGTGTTCTCGGCCAGCCGCCAGGGCCGCGCGGGCGATACGCTGGCCATGGGCGCGGCCCAGATCGGCGTCGCGGTGCCGAATTTCTGGTTCGCGCTGATGTTGATCTACCTGTTTGCCGTCTGGCTGCGGCTCGTGCCGGCCGGCGGCTTCCCGGGTTGGGGTGCCGGTGTCTGGACGGCGTTGAAATCCCTGATCCTGCCGGCCGTGGCCCTCGCCTTGCCGCAGGCGGCGATCCTGGGGCGCGTCGCCCGCTCGG
>NZ_RZSA01000575.1:0-4357 GCF_003998075.1 Mesorhizobium sp. M2A.F.Ca.ET.037.01.1.1
GTACAACACGCGCTGTCCGGTGTGCGATGCCGGCATCAGCCGCCAGAAGAGGCGGCTGATCGAGGCGGTCAAGGCAGGCCGCGTCGCATTCCGCGACATCAATTTCGAACCTGAAGCGCTCTCGGCCTTCGGCGCTTCGCTCGAGGATATCCGGCGACGGCTGCACGCGACAGATAGCGAAGGCCGGCTGCTGGTCGGCGCCGACGTGGCGATCGCGGTCTGGCGGCTCACGCCGGGCGAGGGGTGGCTGGCGACCCTCTTCGGCAACGCCGTCGCGCTGCCTTTGACGTGCATCGCCTACGACCGTTTCGCGGACCTTCTCTACGCCTGGAACCGGCGCCAGGGCCGCTGGTAGGCGGCAAGGCCAGAGGCCCTGGCGCATCCTGCGATACATCGTAAGATATATCTTGACTTGACAAGCGGTGCGCCTTACTTAAGATGTATCGTAAGATATAACTCAAGGAGCAATCCATGCACAGACACGACCATTTCGGGCACAATCATTTCGGCGAGCGCATGTTCATGCGCATGGCCGGCAAATTCGGTGGCAGAGGCAGCGGCGGCGGCTTCGGTCCGTTTGGGGGCAGGGGCGGCGGGCGCGGCGGCCCGGGTGATATGTTCCGCGCCGGCCGGATGCTCGCCGACGGCGATCTCAAGCTGATCACGCTGTCGCTGCTGGCCGATGCGCCGCGCCATGGCTACGACATCATCAAGGCGCTGGAAGAGCGCACCAGCGGCGTCTACAGCCCGAGCCCGGGCGTGGTCTATCCGACGCTGACCTTCCTGGAGGAGGCGGGTTATGCGGTGTCGTCCAGCGAAGGCAACAAGAAGGTGTTTTCGATCACCGAGGCCGGCAGGGCGCATCTCGATGAGAACCGCGAGATGATCGACGGCGTGCTCGACCATCTCGAGCGCTTCGGCCGCAAGATGGCCGCGGCGCGCGAATGGTTCGGCTGGGGCGACGATAAGGATGAGGGGCGCCGTGGCCGTTCGGAAAAGCGCGACCAGTTCCGCGCGCTGCGACATCGTCTGCGCGCCGCGCTCGGCGACATCGCCGAGGCGCCGGAAGACAAGCAGGCCGAGGCGATCAGCATCCTGGAAGACGCCGCCGAGGCGATCGAGGCGCTGGCGCGGCGCTAAGCCATTTTCATAAGAGCAGCCAAAAAGCCCGGAGCGATCCGGGCTTTTTGCATTCAGTCAGCGATCGACAGGGCAAGGACTATTCCTTGCCGACATATTCGCTGATCAGCTTGTCGTTGCGCGCCTTCTCGATCTTGGCGGTGGTCTCGGCCGCGATGCGCTCGTCGGTGCGGTACTTGACCAGGTTCACCAGGCTGCCGGTGAGCAGGAGGATGCCCATTGCCCAGTAGCCCTTAGTCGAGAGGTCGACCGGCGCTAGCCACAGCGACAGGCCGAGCATGAAATAGGCGGCGCCCACCGACACGGTGTTGAACAGGATATAGGTCTGATTGCCGTTCATTGGATTGCTCCTTGGAATTTGATCTGTTTTTCGGAAAGCGGGTTCAGTTCAGGGATTTGAGGCGCGCGAGGACGTCCTCGGCGCGCACCTTGGTGGCCGGTCCATGGCCTGCTTCGGCGAGGCGTTCACGGATCGCCTCGTGGCGCAGCTCGCCGTCGATCTCATCGAGTATGCCGGCCTCCTCAAACGGGTCGGGGCTGTCCTTGATGCGGGCCAGCAGTTGCTCCGCCTCGTTGATGCTCGCCGTGCGGCCGATCGAGCGGTTGAGGCGCGACTGCGCCTTGCGTTCGGCATCGATCGCCCGGGCCGAGATCATGCCCTGGTTGAGGCCGATGATGCGGCGATGCGCCTGTTCGACGGACAGGCGCATCCGCAAGGTCTTCTCGCCGAGGCTCTTCACGGTGGCGCGGCGGACCTCGCGCTCATTCTCGAGCTCGGCGATCGCGGAGGCGCCACCTTCGGCAAGCGCCTGGTTGTTGGCCGAAAGCGCGCTCAGCGTGCGGGTTTCCAGATCGGCGATGCGGCTGTCGAGCTGTTCGAGGCTGGTCTGCTCGGCACGCTGGCGCACGATCAGCGAGGCAAGCGTCTGCTTGGCGGCGGCGAGGCCCGCCTCCGCGTCGCGGATGCGCTGCGCCAGAAGGTCGATGGCGAAACGGTCCTTCAGATTGTCCTCGGCCCGGGCGCTGGCGCCGTCCAGCAATGTCTTGATCAGGCTAAGCATTGGGTCTTCTCCCTGTTGATGTGAACGTTGTTCACGAAGTCAACATAACAGGAAATGAACATTGTTCAAGAACAATGTGAACGCTGTTCATGGGCCGTGGGACATGGTAAACGCGGGCAGACAGGCTGAACGTGGCAGGCCGGCCACCTCACAGAGCGACAGGAAAGAGCATGGCGCTGGACAAGGAAGAAATGAGCGAGAAGGTGCTCGCCATCGCCGAGGCACTGCTCAATGAGGGCGGCGCCGAGAACCTGAAAGCGCGCACCATAGCCGAGCAGGCCGGCATTTCGGTTGGATCGGTCTACAACCTCTTTGCCGATCTCGACGAGGTGCACCGGGCCGTCAACATGCGGCTGCTCGACCGGCTCGGCGCGACAGGCCTCGCGGCCATGGCCGATCTCGAAAGGCAAGGGGTGACCGATGTCCAGCACCGCATCCTGGCGATGGCGGCGGCCTATGTGCGCTTCGTCGAGGCGCATTCCGGCAGTTGGCCGGCGGTGCTTGCCTTCAACCGCCGGCGCGCGACGCAGCCGGGCCCCGATGCCTATGACGCGCTGCTCGACGCGCTCTTCGACATCGTCGCCAGCGTGCTCAAAGCAGGCGATTTCGGCCTAGACGACAACCGCCGCGCGCTTGCGGCCCGGACCTTGTGGTCAAGCGTGCATGGCATCGTGACCAGCGGCTATGTGGCCAATTCCAACAGCCGGCAGGCCGAGGAGATCTGGAATCAGATCGAGCTGCTGGTCGGCGTTTTCGTCAAGGGACTGGAACATGGCGGCGCATTCGCGCATGCTGAGACAAAGTCTGATTAAACAGGGCGCTGCGGATCTTCGACGCCCGCGTAAAATGGAGTTTCAAAAAATGTCTTTTCTGAAAAAGCTTTTCGGCGGCGGCAGCAGTGAGGCACCGGAGACCGGCAGCGCCAAGCCGGCCAAGCAGGTCGAGCACAAGGGATTCCTGATCAGCGCGACGCCCTACAAGGCCGAGGGCCAATACCAGACCTGCGGCGTCGTCTCGAAGGAAGTGGACGGCGTGCTGAAAGAGCACCGCTTCATCCGCGCCGACCGCTTCGCCGGGCTGGACGACGCCGTCGACATCTCGATCAAGAAAGGCATCCAGCTGGTCGACGAGCAGGGCGAGAAGATGTTCGGCTGAATGTGATCATAGTCGAGGATCGATCGGCTCGCTCTCCAGCGCCAGCACGGCAAAGACGCATTCGTGGACCCGTCGCAGCGGTTGCCTCGCGACAAATCGTTTCAACGCCTCGTGTCCCAGGGCGAACTCACTGAGCGCCAGGTTGCGCTTGCCGCCTAGATGCCGCTCGCGCAGCCGGACAAGATTGTCGGGCGCATCGTATTCGGGACCGTAGATGATGCGCAGATACTCGCGCCCGCGGACCTTGAGCGCCGGCTGGATGAGTCCCTTCTTGCCGCGGGTGACGAAGTCGCGCGGCTTGACCACCATGCCTTCGCCGCCCGAGGCGATCAGCGTCTCCCACCAGGCGACGGCCTCCGCGCAGGCGCCGGCATCGGCCAGGTCGAAACTGCGCCATCTGGTGTCCACCACGACACCTCCCCTGGCGAGGCGATCGGCCAGCGACATATGCCAGATGTGGTCATGGTCGAACCAGACGCGGCCCTCGCTGGCCAGCAGATGGAACGGCGCCACGCTGAGATCATCGACATTCGAAACCGGCCAGACATAGGGCGACCAAGCGGCGGCGTATTTGCCTGCCCGCTCGGCGCGATCGGCAAACCGCGCGTTAAGATCGGCCACATCGACACCCCGCGCCTTCGCTCTCTCCGAGGCATCGCGACCGAGCCGCAGGCCGGCCGCGGACGACGCCGCCACCGGTCCGTACTGACTTTCAATCAGGCTGCTTGCCTTGGCCGACCAGGGCATGATTTCGGCATCGAGCAGCAGCCAGTCGGTTTGCAGTTCCTCCCACAGGCCGGCGGCGTCGACGCTTGCGCGAAGCCGGTCGAGCAGGCCCTCCGTCATGGCATTGTCGCTGAGGAAGGAGCGCCCCGTCCGGGTCCATATCGCGCCTGTCTCGTCGCCTGACACGCCGAAGCGGCTGCGCGCTGCCTGCACGGTCCGGCAGAGCGCGACAATCGCCCGCGAACCCATGTGCTTTTCCTCGCACACGATCTCGG
>NZ_RZSA01000576.1:0-4352 GCF_003998075.1 Mesorhizobium sp. M2A.F.Ca.ET.037.01.1.1
CGGTGGAGAGCCAGGTGTGCCATTCACGGCCATCGTCGCCATGCAGGAAGACGTGATCGGCGAGGTCGCGGACGCTGCGGATCGGCCGGTTGTTGATCAGCGTCGGGCTGACCACGGGAAACAATTCCAGCCCGGACCATTTGCGTATCCAGCAGTCGCTCCAGCCACCGTCGCCATAATGCACGCAGACGTCGATATCCCCGGCGCGGATGTCCTTGGGATCGTTGGACGGGATCAGCGTCAGCTGGATGTCGGGATATTGCGCCGTGAAGGAGCCGAGCCGTGGCGTCATCCAAAGCAGCAGAAGCGCCGGCACACAGGACACCGACAGCGTGCCGGCACTCGCCGGCCGCGTCATGCGCTGCGTGGCGGCGGCGATGCCTTCAAAGGCAGTCGAAACCGCCGGCAGGAATTCGGCGCCATGCGGCGTCAGCTTCACCCGCCGGCCGGTGCGCTCGAAGAGTTTCACGCCGAGCGATTGCTCGAGCGCCTTGATCTGGTGGCTGACGGCGCCATGCGTGACATTGAGCTCACCCGCCGCCTTGGTCAGCGAGGCGTGCCGCGCCGTGGCCTCGAAGGCGCGCAGCGGGTTCAGCGGCGGCAGGCGCTTGGCCATGGAAGGGCTCCTACTTTGTGAGATTTTCTCACAATCAAGACCCTAACAATATCAATTGATTTTTCAATGCCGCTGCCCGACACTTTTGCCCGAAACAGCTTCAAGAGACGTGGAATCCGCAAGGACAGCGAGCAACGATCCAGCCGGCAAGGGGCTGGATCCGTGGCTGGCCTGGCAAATCGTCCGTGCGGGCGGCAAGCACAGGAGGACCGGACATGGGTTACGATCGCGGCAAGCTCGAAGCGTTGCGCCGCAAATATGGCGAGAGCCATGGCGGCGAGATGTTCGACCCGAAATTCCGCAAGGTCGCCGACAAGATCTTCAACAAGTCGGGCACGCGGCTTGCCCCCTATTCCGGCATCCCGACCTTCCTCGCCGCGCCCTATCGCGAGATCGCCGCCGAGAACCCGGATTTCGGCGACCTGCAGGTGGCGATGATCGGCGTGCCGATGGATCTCGGCGTCACCAACCGGCCCGGCTCGCGCTTCGGGCCGCGCGCGCTGCGCGCCATCGAACGCATCGGGCCCTACAATCATGTGCTGGAATGCGCGCCGACGCATGAGCTTCGCGTCGCCGACATCGGCGACACGCCGTTCCGCAGCCGCTACCGGCTGGAGATCAGCCACGAGGACATCGAAAAGCGCACCAACCAGATCGTCGATGCCGGCGTGCTGCCACTCTCGGTCGGCGGCGACCATTCGATCAGCCATCCGATCCTGAAGGCGGTCGGCAAGAAGTCGCCCGTCGGCATGATCCATATCGACGCCCATTGCGACACCAGCGGGCTGTTCGACATGACCAAGTTCCACCATGGCGGCCCTTTCCGCAACGCGGTGCTGGACGGCGTGCTCGATCCCTCGCGCACCATCCAGATCGGCATACGCGGCTCGGCCGAATATCTGTGGGAGTTCACCTACGAGTCCGGCATGACGGTCGTGCATGCCGAGGAGGTGACCGGGCTCGGTATCCCGGCCATCATCGAGAAGGCGCGCAAGATTGTCGGCGACGGGCCGACCTACATCTCCTTCGACGTCGACAGCATCGACCCCGCCTTCGCGCCCGGCACAGGCACGCCGGAGGTCGGCGGGCTGACGACGCGCGAGGTGCTGGAGCTGCTGCGCGGCCTGAAGGGCCTCAACATCGTCGGCGGCGACGTCGTCGAGGTGGCGCCGCAATACGACGCGACCACCAACACCGCCCATGTCGGCGCGCAGGTCCTGTTCGAGATTCTGAGCCTCATGGTGTTCAGCCCGGCGATCAGGAAGGGCTGAGACTTCTTAGTTTCACGCAATTCCGGACAGAAAACCGCGTCACACTTTTCCTGGAATTGCTTTAGCCAATACGGCCGCCGCGCTGGAGCCGGCGGCCGGACGCAACAAACAAGCTTCCAGCAGGGGAACCAAAAAATGACTCTTCGCAATGCATTGAAATCCATAGTCGCGGCGGCGATGATGCTCGGCGCTGCCGGCCTCGCCACCCAGGCCAAGGCCGACGCCGTCGACGACATCACCAAGGCCGGCGCCATCAATGTCGGCATCTTCTCCGACTTCCCGCCCTTTTCCTCGGCCAGCGCCGACATGAGCATCAAGGGCTATGACATCGACGTCGCGCAGGCGATCGCCGATGCCTTGAAGGTGAAGCTCAACCTGGTCAGCGTCACCGGCCAGAACCGCATCCCTTATCTCACCGACAAGCGCGTCGATATATTGATGAGCGTCGGCTACTCCAAGGAGCGCGAGCAGGTGATCGACTTCGCCGCCGCCTACGCGCCCTATTACATCGCCGTCATCGGGCCGAAAGCGCTCGCGGTCAAAGGCAAGGAAGACCTTGCCGACAAGTCGATCGCGGTTAATCGCGGCACGCTGGAGGATACGTCGCTGACCGAGGCGGCGCCCTCGTCCGCCGATATCCGCCGCTTCGACAACTACAATTCCGTCATCCAGGCCTTCATCTCCGGCCAGACGCAGCTGATGGTGGTCGGCAACGATGTCGGCGCTCAGGTGCTGGCCAAGCAGGATGCGCTGCAGCCGGAGCAGAAATTCCAGCTCTTGACCTCGCCCTCGCATATCGGCCTCAACAAGAATGAGGACCGGCTGAAGAACGCGGTGAACGACGCGGTCGCCAAGATGCTCGCCGACGGCAAGCTGGACGAAAGCTCCAAGGCCTGGCTGAAGACGCCGCTCAATCCCGCCAACCTCAAGGATTGATGCCGATCGGTTCGGCTCCGTAACAGGAGCCGAGCCTCCTCTTGGGTCGGGCGCCTCCAACAAGGTCAATCGCCATGGGCTACAGCCTCGACTTCGGCTGGCTTGCGGGTGCGGCGGGCGTGATCGCGCGCGGCGCGGCGATGACGCTGCTTCTGATCGCCGTCACGACGTTCGCCGGAACTTTCCTCAGCATCCTCGGCGCGGCAGGAAAGAGAAACGGCCCCAAGCCGCTTCAGCTCGCTATCGGCGTTTATGTCGAGGTGATGCGCAACACGCCGTTCCTGGTGCAGCTGTTCTTCATCTTCTTCGGCCTGCCCAGCCTCGGCATCAGACTCGACCCGATCCTGGCCGCGATGCTGGCGATGACGCTCAACATGGCGGCCTACACGATCGAGATCGTCGGCGCCGGTCTCGACGCCGTGCCGCGCGGGCAGACGGAAGCCGCGCTGGCGCTTGGGCTGAGGCCACGCCAGGTGTTCATCAAAATCGTGCTGCCGCAGGCGCTGAAGGTGATCTACCCGGCGCTGACCAGCCAGATCGTCATCATGATGCTGGAATCGGCCGTGGTGTCGCAGATCGCGGTGCGCGAGCTGACCTACGAGGCCGACATGCTGCAGGCCCGCACGTTTCGCGCCTTCGAGACCTATTTCGTGGTGACGATGGTCTATCTCGGCCTGTCGATGGGGCTGCGCCGGCTGCTCGTCAGTGGCGGCCGCCGCGTTCTCGGAGCCGGCGTGTCATGATCGAGTTCACTCTCTGGGACATCGTGCGCAACCTCTTGCTTGCCGCGCGCTGGACGGTGCTTTTGTCGCTCGCCGCCTTCATCGGCGGCGCGCTGGTCGGGTTGGTGGTGCTGTTCTTCCGAATCGCCCGGAACAAATGGATCAAGCGGTTCGCTTCGGGTTACATCGCGCTGTTCCAGGGCACGCCGCTGTTGATGCAGCTCTTCCTGATGTTCTTCGGCCTGCCGATGCTGGGGCTGCGCATCGAGCCGTGGACGGCGGCGGTGCTCGGCCTGACCTTCTTCGCCAGCGCCTATCTCGCCGAGATCTGGCGCAGCGGCGTCGACGCGCTGCCGAGGGGACAATGGGACGCCGGCGCCAGCCTCGGGCTGCATTACCTGCAGGAGCTCAGGCTAATCATACTGCCGCAGGCCTTCGCGATCACCCGCGCGCCGACCGTCGGCTTCCTGGTGCAATTGATCAAATCGACGGCGCTGACCTCGATCATCGGCTTCGAGGAACTGGTCAGAACCTCCAACGCCATCAACAATGCGACCTTCGAGCCGTTCAAGGTCTACGGGCTGGTGGCGTTGATCTTCTTCGTCTTGTGTTTTCCGCTGACGCAATACGCACGGAGGCTGGAGCAGCGCGCAGGGGCGCACTGAGCCGGCGAAAGGCTGCCGACCGGACCGGCAGCCTTTGTCGATCAATGCCCGAAGGCGAGCTGTGGCGCGATGCGGTCGCGCCGGAGCCAGCGCGCGAGCAGCAGCGCCGCCACCACGGCCAGCCCCGAGGCCAGGCCGATCC
>NZ_RZSA01000577.1:0-4346 GCF_003998075.1 Mesorhizobium sp. M2A.F.Ca.ET.037.01.1.1
GCCGAGCCCTACGTTGCCGCCCGCAACAGCGATTTGCGAGAGGCCAGGATCGGTGACGCGGACCAGGCTGGATGTGGACACATCGCCTTCATTGGCCGCGCGGACGACAAGCGTACCGCCGCCGAGATAGCGCGTGCCGGCGGCTTGCAGTGCGGCATTGGCGTCCTTCACGGTCGAAAAAGTCTGCAGCGCAAGCGACATGGCGCGCTCCCCGGTTCAACTGTTGACGGCGAAATGGGCCTTCAGGGCGTTGAAGCCGCCCTGGAAGACGTTGGCGCCCATGCCCTCGGCCAACTTGTCGGCCTCCTCCGGCGCTGCGTCGAAGCTCGCCGTCCATTCCGCATAGGTGCGGTTGCCGTCGGTGACGCGGCGCAATTGCAGCGTCGCCTTGTGATTGGTGAGCGGCTGCGGCGTTTCGAGGATGGAATAGCTGACCAGGAAATTCTCGTCCGAGAAGTCGAGCAGCTTTTCACGCAGGGTCGCGCCGCTGACCAGTTTGAAATTGCGCACGCAGCCGATCGTAGTTGCGTCCTTGCCGTCCTCGATGAGGCTTTCCACCATGCGAGGATGCCAACCGGGCAAACCGTTGAAGTCGCGGATGCGCGCCCAGACCTGCTCGACCGGCGCGTCGATGACGCTGGAAATGGTGACTTTCGCCATAGACTCGTTCCCTTGCAAAGATCGGGAGAAGGCTAAGGCTGTCGGTCAGCTTGCGCTTATCAATGCGTCTTGAAGGCGTATCAACCAGTCGGAAAAACAGGCGCCTCAGGACGTCGCCCGAGCGGCTTCACGATAGAGCGTCGGCGGCACGCCGACATGGTCGCGGAAGAAGCGTGAGAAATTGCCCTGGGTGGTGAAGCCGAGATTGCAGGCGACGGAGATCAGCGGTTCCTGCGACCACTGCAGCTGGCGCACGGCTTCCTCCATGCGCAGCGTGTTCCAGTAGACGTTCGGGGTCAGGCTGGTCTGTTCCTTGAAGAGCGCAAAGAAATGCGGTCGGGAGAGCCCGACCGAACGGGCGACATCGTCGAAGGAGATGCGCTCGCAGACATTGGCCTTCATCAGCTGGATCGCCTTGCGGACACGGAAGTCGAGCATCGTGTTGATGCGCGCACGGGCTATCTGCGGCGACGAAGCGTCCGCTGCGTCGAGCACTGAGTCGATGAAACGCTCGATCTCGTAATTGGCGACGTCGTCGATGCTCTCATTGTCGGTGAGATGATCGAGCAGGTTGGCCGCCGCCTGGTGCAGCCAGGGCTCCAGCGTGATCGCGGCCTGCGTGAACAGCGGCGCCGAGGAGGGCAGGTCGCGGCGCCGGCGCGCCCAATCCGGGTCGATGTAGAAGGCCAGGAACAGGCCGGGCCTGCCGTCATGCGACAGCGCGTGGCTGTGCGGCTGGAATGAGTTGATGCCCGCTGCCGTGAACGGCCCAAGCCGCACCGTTTCCCGGCCGATGGTCATTTCGCCTGCCGTGCCTTCCAGCCAGATGATGAGATGTGCCTCGCCATGGGCATGGGTGACGAAGTCGTTGGCGACATTCAGCACGGAAACATGCCCGAACCGGCCCCAATAGAGCCTGATCGCGTCCGTCATGGGTATCGTTCCTCCCGCAGGCGACTGGCCTCCCTTCGCCTGCCCAAGGATAGTGCGGCTGAGTTTGCGGTGGCGTCAAGGCGGGCAAAGATGACGGACGCTTTGGGGGGCGGCAAGCGGACGGATTTTCAGACTGAGCGATAGGGGTGGCGACCCCTTCTCCCACAAGGAGGGCTTTGCACGGAACTGAGTTGGTGATTCCGTATGTCCGGCATGAAGGGGAGATGATTCGGATGGTCGATCGCGTGCTTGGACAACTGAGCCTTGCGGATGGGCTGGTGTGGTCGGATGTGACGGAGCTTGACCAGATCTCGCGAGTGATCGACTGGGTGCCGATCAAGGCGCTTCTTGGTCAGCGCAGCGGACCAGGACGGGGCAATATTAGCTATCCGGCCGAGGCCTTGCTGCGCTGTCTGCTGCTTGGCGTGTGGAACAATCTCAGCGATCCTTCGCTGGAGGCACAACTGCGCGACCGGCTGTCGTTCCGCCGCTTTGCCGGTTTCAGCCTGTCGGACCCCACGCCGGACCATTCGACGTTGTGGCGTTTCCGCGAGGAGCTGAAGTGCGATGGGCTGATCGACCGGGTGTTTTATGAGATCACGCGGCAGCTTGAGCAGAAGGGGCTGATCGTCAAGCGCGGCACGTTGATTGATGCCTCCTTCATGCAGGCCGCCGCGCGCCCGCCGGCGAAGCCGAAGAAGGGTGAGGAGGCGACGGCGCGGCCATCGGCTGATGGCGAGGCACGTTGGGGACGCAAGGGCACCAAGACCGTGTTCGGCTATAAGGTGCACAACGGCGTCGACGATGCTCATACGCTGATCCGGCGCATGGACTTCACGGATGCATCGGTCACCGATACCGAGCCGGCCGACGGCCTGATCATCGGGGACGAGAAGGCGGCCTATGGCGACCAAGCCTACTACACCCATGCCCGCCATGCCCGGCTGAAGCAGGCCGGCATCAAGGACCGGCTGATGCACAGAGCCAACAAGCACCATCCGCTGACGCCGCGTCAGAAGCAGCGCAACCGGCTGATCTCGAAGGTGCGGGCGGCAGTGGAGCGGCCGTTTGCAGTGTTCAAACAGCGCTACGGCATGCGGCGACTGCGCTTCTTCAACCTTGCCACCAACAGGACGCAGTGCATGCTTGCCGGCTGCGGCTACAATCTGCAGCGAGCGGCCGCAGTCCTTTTCCCGAAGAGGAAGCCGGCATGAGGCGCAGTCCGCCCAAAATCCACTGCCAAGGCGGCCTGAGGCCCCAAGAGCGAGGCAAAATAACCCGCCAAAGCGGCCAGAGCGCCTTTCAAAAAACGCCCATCCGCCTCGTGCGCTAAATATCGACTCCCATGCAAAACCCTCTCAGGGGGAGAACGGGAAACCCCAACCAAGGAGCCCATCTTGCCCACCCTCGCTCTGCCCGCCGAAGGAGGCTGCCGCTGCGGCCGCGTGCGCCTGAAAATCTCGGCAAAACCGCTGCTCACCATGGCCTGCCACTGCACCGGCTGCCAGCGCATGTCGTCCAGCGCCTATTCCCTGAGCGCGGCGATCCCCTCGGATGGTTTCGAGGTGACGAAGGGCGAGCCGGTGATCGGCGGCCTGCACGGCGCCTCGAAACACTATTTCTGCGGCTACTGCATGACCTGGATGTTCACGCGACCGGAAGGGATCGACTGGTTCGTCAATCTGCGCCCGACCATGCTCGACGACCATGCCTGGTTCGCGCCCTTCATCGAGACCTGGACGGCCGAGAAACTGCCCTGGGCGGCGACACCGGCCGTGCACAGCTACGAAGCGCTGCCTGCCTTCGAGGAATATGAGCGGCTGGTCACCGAATACGCCGGAGCGCAGAAGTAAAACGGCGACCCAGGGCAAGGTCGCCGTCGCATTCTGTTCATGGTCGACGCGTCCGTTGGGGGCGCATTGTTGGGGATGTGCTTGGGCGTCCGCGTCGACCACGGCGGCCTCATACCGCAGACTTCACCATGGCACATTTGCCGCTCGCTGAAACTTACGCGAAAGCGGTATATAACAGGCGTTGTACTTGGCTTCTTCCACAACGGGAGAAGGCAAGGGCGAAACACTTTCTATCCAATCCCGCATTGACCTTGGCCAGCCAAGCGACGACCACTGATGCGTTCACTTTCAATGGGATGCATCTTGAACCAGACTCATTTCCTCAACGCCAGGCTCGCCGACGGCACGGTCGTTGATCTCACTGTCGAGGGCGGCCGCTTCAGCGCTGTGGCGCCTGCGGCGAACACGACGCCGCCGACGGACGGCGCCGTCGACCTCGCCGGACAGCTCGTGCTGCCAGCCTTCGTCGATGGCCACATCCATCTCGACACCTCCTTCTACCGCGACGCCTGGCGCCCGCACATTCCCTGCACCAACGGCTTCGACGTGCGCGAGCGCGTCGCTTTCCAGATGCGCAACCTCGAGCAGGCAACACCCATGGCGGAGCGCGCGAAGAACCAGCTCGAGCTTTGCGTCGGCCATGGCAGCCTCGCCATGCGCAGCCATGTCATGGTCGATGCCGCGGTCGGGCTGAAGCATGTCGAGACGATCCTCGCCGTGCGGGAGAAATATCGCGACCTGATCGACATCCAGCTTGTCGCCTTCCCGCAGAGCGGCATCCTGTCCTCGCCTGGCACGGCGGAACTGCTCGACGAGGCGCTCAAGCTCGGCTGCGACCTGATCGGCGGGCTTGATCCGGCGAGCTTCGACCGCGACGTGAAAGGGCACCTCGATGTGATG
>NZ_RZSA01000578.1:0-4346 GCF_003998075.1 Mesorhizobium sp. M2A.F.Ca.ET.037.01.1.1
AACCAACCCGCGGCGTCACCGAGGAGCCCCCCCCCGGCTTCAACCGCCTCTACCAGCTGCAGAAGAAGGGCCTGCTGCCCTTCCCGGCGATCAACGTCAACGATTCCGTCACCAAGTCGAAGTTCGACAACAAATATGGCTGCAAGGAATCGCTGGTCGACGGCATCCGCCGCGGCACCGACACGATGATGGCCGGCAAGGTCGCGGTGGTGTGCGGCTATGGCGACGTCGGCAAGGGCTCGTCGGCCTCGCTGCGCGGCGCCGGCGCCCGCGTCAAGGTCACCGAGGTCGACCCGATCTGCGCGCTGCAGGCAGCGATGGACGGCTTCGAGGTGGTGACGCTGGAAGACGCGGCCCCAACCGCCGACATCGTCATCACCACCACCGGCAACAAGGATGTCGTCACGCTCGACCACATGCGGGCGATGAAGGACATGGTGATCGTCGGCAATATCGGCCACTTCGACAACGAGATCCAGGTGGCGTCGCTGCGCAACCTGAAATGGACCAACGTCAAGCCGCAGGTCGACCTGATCACCTTCCCGGACGGCAAGCGGATGATCCTTCTCTCCGAGGGACGCCTGCTCAACCTCGGCAACGCCACCGGACATCCGAGCTTCGTCATGTCGGCCTCGTTCACCAACCAGGTCCTGGCGCAGATCGAGCTGTTCACCAAGCACGGCCAGTACCAGAACCAGGTCTATGTGCTGCCCAAGCATCTCGACGAGAAGGTGGCGCGGCTGCATCTCGACAAGCTCGGCGCCAAGCTCACGGAGCTCTCCGGCGAACAGGCCGCCTATATCGGCGTGACGCCGCAGGGCCCGTATAAGCCGGAACACTACCGCTATTAACCAAAGCGAAATTATCTACCAGATATTGAAGTCGGGTGGTTGACTTTCCGCCCGGCTTTATTTTTTGCGCCAATGATTCTTCACGCCGATTCCAGCAGGCGTTATTGTTGTGATTCGCGGTCCGGGGACATGTTGGGCCGGGGACGCATTCAGGGCGGTCTTGCATTCAAGCGGCGAAGAGGACCAAGACATGCCGGGGGATTACCCGCGAAGCGCGGGAAAGGCCGTTTCCGGCGGCCATGAGGATTCGAACGAAGCCGACCCCGCCGTGAACGGCGGCGGTTTTCGCGCCGGTGCGCGGCAGGCCTTGCTTCTTGCCACCTCGGCGCTTGCCAGCCCGCTGCTCGCCTTTGCCGCGCGCGCCGACACAAGCCTTCCGGGAAAGGCCGATGCGCCGGTCAGTACCGTCGAGGTCATGCAGCTCGCCATGTTCGTCGGCGTGATGGGCGCGGCGCTTGTCTCGGCCATCTTCCTGATCCGCGAACGCGGGCGCACCGCCGCGCAGAATGTCCAGCTCAGGGCCCGCATCGCGGACGTCAACGCGGCGCTGCAGCGTTCCGAGGCGCTGCTCAACCTGCGCGACCAGCGGCTGATCGTCTGGGCCACGGACAACAAGAAACCCGAACTCATCGGCAGCCTGCCGTTGGAAAGCGGCGCGCCCGACGACAGGTCCGCCTTCCTCGCTTTCGGCCGCTGGCTGATGCCGCGCTCGGCGGCGGCGCTGGAACACGCGGTCGCCGCGCTGCGCGAGCAGGCAAAGGCCTTCGATCTGGTCATCGAAACGCAGGCCGGCGTGCCGCTGGAAGTGCATGGCCGCAAAAGCGCGGCGCATGTCTTGGTGCGCTTCGTCTCGCTGTCGGAGACGCTGCGCAACCAAGCCAGGCTGAAGATCGAGAACCAGCGGCTCAGCGCCGACCACGACACCATGATCGGCCTGCTCGACGCGTTGAAGATGCCGGCATGGCTGCGGGCGGCGGACGGCCGATTGCAATGGGTCAACCGCGCCTATGCCGAGGCGGTGGAGGCGGAAAGCCCGGCTGCGGCCGTGCGCGACGCCAGGGAGTTCCTCGGCGGCCAGGCGCGCGATCAGATCGCCGAACAGCACAAGACGCGCGCGGTCTTCGAACAGACGCTTTCCACCGTGATCGATGGCGACCGCCGCATGTTCGCGGTCACCGACTTCGCCGGCGCCGACGGCTCGGCGGGACTTGCTTGCGACACAAGCGCGGCCGAGACGATCCGCGCCGAACATGAGCGGACCGTGCGCAGCCATGCCGACACGCTCGACCAGCTGAACACCGCGGTGGCGATCTTCGACACCGACGAGAAGCTGCGTTTCTTCAACCAGGCCTTCCAGAAGCTGTGGGGCCTGGATTCGGGCTTCCTGCTCAGCGCGCCCTCCAACACGCTGCTGCTTGACCGGCTGCGCTCGGAAGGCAGGATCGCCGAGCAGCCGGAATGGCGGCGCTGGAAGGAGAACCTGCTCAGCGCCTATCGCGCCGTCGAATCGCAGGAGCATTGGTGGCACCTGCCGGACGGCAAGACGATCCGCGTAGTGGCGAACCCGCAGCCGAAGGGCGGCGTCACCTGGGTGTTCGAGAACCTGACCGAGAAGATGGATCTCGAGAGCCGCTACCAGACCGCCGTGCGGGTGCAGGGCGAGACGCTGGACAACCTCGCCGAAGGCGTGGTCGTCTTCGGTCCGGACGGGCGGCTGCGCCTGTCCAATCCGGCCTTCGTCGCGCTTTGGGGGCTGACGGCGGAAGCGCTCAAGCCCAACGTCCATGTCTCGGCGATCCGCGACCTGTGCGACCAGCACGCCGCGAACAGCCCGTGGGGCGGCTTCGTCGCCGCCGTCACCGGCTTCGACGACGAGCGCCGCGACCGGCGCGGCCAGATCGAGCTGATCAATGGCAACGTGCTGAGCTACGCGGTGATCCACCTGCCCAATGGCCAGGTGATGATCACCTTCGTCGACGTCACCGACACCGTCAATGTCGAGCGGGCGCTGAAGGACAGGAACGAAGCGCTGGAGAAGTCCGACCAGTTGAAGAACGAATTCGTGCAGCACGTGTCCTATGAGCTGCGCTCGCCGCTGACCAACATCATCGGCTTCACCGAGTTGCTGTCGCTGCCCGCCACCGGGCCGTTGACGCCGAAGCAGCGCGAATATGTCGAGTATGTCGGCTCGTCGTCATCGGTGCTGCTCACCATCGTCAACGACATTCTCGACCTGGCGACGGTCGACGCCGGAATCATGCAGCTCGACATTTCCGAGATGAATATCGATCGGACGATCGCCGCGGCGGCCGAGCTGGTCGCCGACCGGCTGGACGAGCACCGGATCAAGCTCGCGATCGACGCGACGGAGGCGCCGGCGAGCTTCCATGGCGACGAGACCCGCATCCGCCAGATCCTCTACAATTTGCTCAGCAACGCGGCGAACTACGCGCCGGAGGCAAGCACGATCCGGCTTACCTGCCGGCGGCTGGCCGACGCCGTCGAGTTCTCGGTGCATGATGACGGCCCCGGCATGCCGCCGGACGTGCTGGAGTCGGTCTTCCGCCGCTTCGAGCCGCGCGCCAATGGCGGGCGGCGGCGCGGCGCCGGGCTGGGGCTCTCGATCGTCAAGAGCTTCGTCGAGCTGCATGGCGGAACCGTGCGCATCGAGACCGGCCAGGACAGGGGCACCACGGTGATCTGCACCTTCCCGGACAAGCCGTCCGGAATCCCGGATACGCCGGCCGGCATCCGCGACGCGGCCGAGTAGCGCGGCCTATATGGAAGGGATGGTGCTGGAGCGTTTTCTCGCCGACGAGGCGGCAACGGCAAGGCTTGGCGAGGATCTCGCCATGGCATTGCGCGCCGGCGACGCGATCGCGCTCAAAGGCGATCTCGGCGCCGGCAAGTCGACGCTGGCCCGCGCGCTGATCCGGGCACTGGCCGACGACGCCAATCTCGAGGTGCCGAGCCCGACCTTTACGCTGGTACAGAGCTACGAGACGCGCGTCCCCGTCCACCATTTCGACCTCTATCGGCTTTCCGCGCCGGACGAGCTCGACGAGCTCGGACTCGACGATGCTCTCAGCCAAGGCGCGGCGTTGATCGAGTGGCCGGAACGGGCCGGAGACCGATTGCCCGCAAATGCGCTGTGGGTCGATCTCGCCGAACATGGCGAAGGTCGCGTGGCGCGGTTGTCGGGCCAGGGACCTGTCTTTGAGCGCGTGGCGCGATCGCTGGCCATGCGCGATTTCCTGGCCTCGGCCAGACGGGGCGAAGCCAGCCGCCGCCATTTCGTCGGCGATGCCTCCGCCCGCTCCTACGAGATCGTGTCGCTGCCCGGCGAGGCGCCGCGCGTGCTTATGAACTCTCCGCGCCTGGTGCTCGGGCCGCCGGTGCGCGACGGCAAGCCCTATGCGGTGATCGCCCATACGGCTCAATCCGTCGCCGCCTTCGTCGCCATCGACAAGGCGCTGCTGGCGAACGGCGTCAGCG
>NZ_RZSA01000579.1:0-4337 GCF_003998075.1 Mesorhizobium sp. M2A.F.Ca.ET.037.01.1.1
GAGCGCAGTTTCTCCAATGCCCGCCAGCAGCCATCCATCGCCTGCCGGAACACTTCCGGCTGCTCGTCGCCACGGGTGAACCGATCGATGTCATGGATGAACAGCATGTCGATGTGTTCAAGCGCCAGGCGCTGCAGCGAATCCTCGAACGACCGCATTGTGCCGTCGTAGGAGTAATCGAAATTCATGGTGTTCGGCGCGGCGTTTGACCACGGCGCGAAGTCGATCTCGGAGCGCTTCGCGGGCTTCAGCACCCGGCCCACCTTGCTGGCGAGGACGAACTCGTCGCGCTTCTTCCAGCGCAGCGAATGCCCGGCCCGCAGTTCCGAGAGGCCGTGGCCGTACATCGGCGCCGTGTCGTAGAAGCGTATGCCCGCGTCCCATGCGGTCTGAATCATGGCATCCGCGGTCTGCTCGTCTATGGGATGAAGGAAATTGCCGATGGGAGCGGTTCCGAACGCGAAGGCCGTGACGTTGAGGCCGGACCGGCCGAATACGCGCTTGTCAGATGGCTTCATGATATCCTCCATTAGTAACCATCTGGTTATTTCTAGTTAAGTTCGACCGAAGCCGCAAGCACTTGTAACGGCAACGCATGGCGATGCGAAGTCCGCCGCTTGACGCCGCCGACGATTCCAGCGTAGGAGTAACTAGATAGTTACATAGGGAGGTCGGCCGTGCCGCTGAGCGAAACGCAGCAGCAGGTGCGCGAGATGGCGCGCCAGTTTGCCGAGGATGTCATTCGTCCAGTTGCAGAGGCGCTTGATCGGGATGAGCGCTTTCCTGGCGAGATATATGAGCAGATGGGCGAGCTCGGTCTCTTCGGTATCGGCGTTCCGGAGGCCATGGGCGGTCCCGGCTTCGACACGCTTACCTATGCGCTGGTGATGGAAGAGCTGTCGCGCGGCTATGCGTCCGTCGCCGATCAATGCGGCCTCGTCGAGCTGATCAGCACCTTGCTTGTCCAGCATGGCAGCGAGGCGCAGCGGCAGCAGTGGCTGGGTCCGGCCATGCGCGCCGAGAAGAAGGCTGCCTACTGCATCACCGAGCCTGAAGCCGGGACCGATGTTTCCGGGATACGCACCACCGCCACGCGCGACGGGCACGGATGGCGGCTGGACGGCGGCAAGATCTGGATCCACAACGCGCCGGTCGCCGACGTCGGTTTCGTGCTGGCGCGCACCGACAAGGATGCGGGCCATCGCGGCATGTCGATCTTCATCGTCGACCTGCACGCCAAGGGAATAGAGCGCGGTCCGAAGGAACATAAGATGGGTCAGCGGGCCAGCCAGGTCGGCGCGCTCAATTTCAACGATGTCGTCCTGGGTCCCGAAGCGCTGCTGGGCGAAGAAGGTCGCGGTTTCCACATGATGATGAGCGTGCTGGACAAGGGGCGTGTCGGCATCGCCTCGCTGGCCGTCGGCATAGCGCAGGCCGGGCTCGAGGCAGCGGTCGACTATGCCCAGCAGCGGCGTCAGTTCGGCAAGCCGATTGCCGATTTCCAGGGCGTGCAGTGGCTGCTTGCCGACATGGCGAAGGACATCGAGGCGGCCCGTCTGCTCGTGCGCAGCGCCGCCGAGAAGATCGATGCGGGGGAGAATGCAACCAAGGCCTGCTCGATCGCCAAATGTTTCGCGGGAGACATAGCCGTGGCGCGCACCGCCGATGCCGTGCAGGTCTTCGGCGGCTCCGGCTACATACGCGGCTTCGAGGTCGAGCGCCTCTATCGGGATGCCAAGATCACCCAGATCTATGAAGGCACCAACCAGATCCAGCGCATGATCATCGCCCGCGAGCTCCTCAAGCATGGAGCCCGGGCGTGAGTGCCGGATCGCGTCATGCAGCCTTCGTCACGGGATCGAGCCGCGGCATCGGGCTTGCGACGGCATTGGAGCTCGCCCGGCGCGGATTCGGCGTGGCGCTCAACGGTCCGTCCGATGACGAGGAATTGAAAGCCGCCGAAGCCGCCGTCGCTGCGCTCGGCGGCCCGGTCGCGCGTGTCGCGGGCGACGTTGCCGATCTCGGCGGCCACGAAAGCATGCTCGAAGCCGCCGAGGCCGCCATCGGTCCCCTGTCGACGCTGATCAACAATGCCGGCGTGTCGGTCATTTCTCGCGGCGACCCGCTCGACGTGACGGAGGAGAGCTACAACCGCTGCCAGGCAATCAACACCAAGGCGCAGTTCTTCCTGTCGCAGCGTTGGGCTAGGCGGCTGCTTGCCCGCGAGCGCGATGACGGCCGCTTCTACAGCCTGATCAACGTCTCTTCCTCCAATGCCACGGCGGTGGCGGAGCCGCGCGCCGAATATTGCGTGTCCAAGGCCGGGTCCGCGATGGTCAGCCAGGTCTTCGCCGTCCGCCTTGGTCGCGAGAACATCGCTGTCTACGACATCAGGCCTGGCCTGATCGAAACGGCCATGACCAAGGCGGTCAGCGAGACTTATCAGCGCCGCATCGACGAGGAGGGGCTGACATTGATAAGCCGCCTCGGCAAGCCGGAAGATGTCGGTCGCGTCATGGCGACGCTCGCCACGGGCGAGCTGCCCTATACGACCGGCCATGTCATTGCCGTCGACGCGGGCATGCTGGTGCCGCGGTTCTGACTGCGGCGTATCGTCAGGGAGAACGCCATGATCATCCAACTGCCGGATAACACGGGCAGACTTTCCGACTACCGGCTTCAAGGCAAGACGATTCCGGCCGCGCGATTGCCCTCTGATGCGCCACGTACCGTGCTGTCGGCGGCCCATGTTGTGGCGGATCCTTTCAGCTTCAACGATCCCGGCGGTCCCGCCGCCATCGACTGGAAGGCCACGATGGCATTCAGGTGCCATCTTCACGGCCTCGGCCTCGGCATCGCCGAGGCGATGGACACCGCGCAGCGTGGCATGGGCCTCGATTGGCCTTCGGCCTTGGAGCTGATCCGCAGGACCAGGAGCGAGCTGCCCGACGCGCTCGTCTTCAACGGCGCCGGCACCGATCAGCTCGGACCGGCCGATGCACGCACGCTCGACGATGTTCGCCGAGCCTATTTCGAGCAGCTCGAGGCCATCCAGAAGGTCGGCGGCAGATTGATCGTCATGGCCAGCCGGGCATTGGCGGCCGTGGCGCGTTCGCCCGAGGATTATGTTTCGATCTATGGCGATGTGCTCGCGCGCTGCGACAGGCCGGTGATCCTGCACTGGCTGGGAGAGATGTTCGATCCGGCCCTCAAGGGTTATTGGGGAGCCGCCCGCTTCGAGGACGCGCTCGAGACGGTCTTGGCGATCATCGGAAACAACACCGCTAGGGTCGACGGCATCAAGATTTCCCTCCTCGACAAGGAGAAGGAGATCGCGATGCGCCGCCGTCTGCCCGCCGGCGTGAAGATGTATACCGGCGACGACTTCAATTATCCGGAGCTGATCGCGGGTGACGAACAGGGGTTCTCGCACGCTCTGCTTGGTATCTTCGATCCCTTGGCGCCGGCCGCCGCCTACGCCATCGATCGGCTCGGCCGGGGCGATAGCCAGGGGTTCCACGCCGCGCTGGATCCTACCGTGCCGCTCGCGCGTCTGATCTTTCGAGCGCCCACCCAATACTACAAGACGGGGGTCGTGTTCCTCGCCTGGCTGAACGGGTTCCAGGATCATTTCGTCATGCTCGGGGGCGCCCAGTCGATGCGGCCGCTGCCCTATTTCGTGGAAGTGTTCAAGCTGGCCGACGGCTGCGGCCTCCTGGCGGATCCCGAGCTGGCGGCCGCACGCATGCGCAAGCTGCTTGCCCTTTATGGGCTCTGACCGGAAACATGCGCGACTTCACGGCGAACCATTCCGCGCTGGCGCTCAATACGGCGACGCTCGGCCATAATCTGGACGGGCACGGCGCGGGCTGGCCTATCGAGCGTGTGCTTGATGCCTGCGCTGAGCGCGGCATACCCGGCATCGTCTTCTGGCGTCGCGAAATCGGCGACCGCGCCGTCGAGATCGGCGAGCGGGTTCGCGCGGCCGGCCTGAGTGTCGTCGGCCTGTGCCGCGCGCCTTACCTCACCGGCCCCATGGGGCTGCCCGGCCGCGCGGCGATCATGGACGATTTCCGCGCCGCGATCGACATGGCCGCGGGTCTCGGCGCCCCTGTTCTGACCATCGTTTGCGGCGGCGTCGAGCCGGGAACGAAAGGCATCGGCGAAAGCCTCAAGCTGGTCGCTGACCGTGTCGCCGAAGCTGCAGCCTACGCGGCGGCCAGAAGCGTTCGCCTGGCTCTCGAACCGCTGCATCCGGTTTATGGTGGCGACCGCTCCTGCCTGGTGACGATGCGCGACGCGGTCGATCTTTGCCTTGCCATTGATGCGTCCAACGT
>NZ_RZSA01000057.1:0-12731 GCF_003998075.1 Mesorhizobium sp. M2A.F.Ca.ET.037.01.1.1
GAGGACCACATGCTTGATAAAGGCGCGCTCTTGCCTCGCCAGCCTGGGAGATCGCCAACAGCGACCCAGCATGTACCGCCAGGAGCGAGGCGAGCAGCCATTTGCCATACTCGTATTGCCGTTCGAGCGCGCCGAAGAGCATCTCCTTCTGCGCTTGGTATCGAGTCTCAATCGGAATGATCGGTGGAGGTTCAGGCGCCTCGGCTGGCTCGTCTGCCGGCATATTCATTTCCTCAGTCTCACGCCAGCGCCACCGCCGTTCTCGGGGATGAACTCGACGCCGGCTGCTTCGAGGGCGCGGCGCATGTCTTCAAGCGTCCGATCATATGGAGCACGCTTGCCGGCCTCGAAGTTCGCGATCGTTGCCTTGGCGACCTTCGAAGCCGCGGCGAGCTGATCTTGAGACCATCCGATAAGCGCTCGACCGGCTCGGCATTGGGCAGGCGATACAGACAATTTGATGCAACCTTATATCAAAAGTGTTGACTAAGCTTATGGTGTAGGCTTATACCATTAGTGCAAAGTTCTTACAACCTGGAGCAACACCATGCCGAACACTGTTCCGGCTGCCGGCGAAGCTATGCCCGCGGACGAGGGAATGCAGATCGTCACCGGGCGCTTTTCCCGCCGCGCCATGTTCGTCGGCGCAATGGCCTCTCTGCCGGCCATAGCGGTCGCAGGAAGCGCTCTTGCGGCCACAGCCGCCGAGACGCCCGACGAACGCGCTGTGCGGCTCGCAAATGAACTATCTGAAGCAATGAACGGCTTCATGACACCGGCCGGAGGGACGCCCGGCTGGGTGGCCCACGTCGGGCCGTCAAACCATCCCGATCCGATCTGGTTCTCTCAGGATGCCGGATCGGCTCCCGACCCGCTCGCCGATACCATCGCCGAATATAACACCAAGGTAGCCGAGTTCTCGGCCATCCCTGAAAAGCAGATAACATCGGACGAGATTGAGGAAGCCTTTGTGATGGCTACCTATGGTCCAGCCTCTGATAGGCTATGTTATGCAACGCCGCCCGCGACCAGCCTTCGGGGCGTAGCAGAAGCAATTCGCTACGCAATCGATCAGAAGGCCTTCATCGACATTCCGGCGGAGCGCGTCGTGAAGTCGGCGCTAGCCTATCTTGAGCGGCGGTACGGGGTATGAACGCGCCCACCGGAAGTCTGAAGCCGTTCGGCTGCCCGGATGGAGTAGATCCCGCCACATGGCGCCAGGCGATCGAGAAGCGGCTCAACGACTTGTTCGACCGCGCCACAGCCCTGATCACGGCTCTTGACCTGATGGAGGCCGATTGCGACCTCGAGGACGGCGCCGATGCCGAGCCCTGGCTTGGTTGGGGAGAACGCGGCCCTGGAAGCGTCGTGCCTTGGAATGATGGCCGCGGCAGTCCTCACGATGACCGAGAGCTCGAAGACGAGCACGGCGGCGATATCAATGACGAACCGCAAGATGATGACGAGCGGGAGGCCGATGACGCTGAGCATGACCAGCTCGGCTATATCGAGGGCGGGCAATCATGACCGTGCTCGACATCATGTTCATCGGGACGATCCTCGCCGGCGTCATCGCGCAACGGCTCATTGCAGGCTAACATTTCGCTTACGAAACAATATGGCCCGGCTGCTCTCAAGGTGGCCGGGCCTTAGTTTCGCAGGGTCCTATGACAGGTTCAATACCACTCCAGACAGATCGATTTTCTGATCGGCCGAGTCCTTCTTTTCGCTTTGGTCGTTTGTGCCCTGTCGAAACGAGGGAGTGTAAGGCTGGTACGCGTACTCTGGCATAGGCGCCGCGGTGAGTGGCTGGCTTAGTCCAGCTACCTTCTTCGGTTCATGCGCCATGGTTAGTCTCCACGTTTAGCCCCATAGGATAGTAATGCTTTCGAGAAATCCAACGAAAACCTTCGAACTTTGTGACCGTAGCGACGTCGAGGTCGCCGCCGACCGTATTCGCACCAGGTAGAAAACGAACGAACGAGACAGTGGTTTCGGCTAGAAACCGGGCTAGGTCAATTGCATCCTGAACCGGCATAGAAGGTTCCAGCAACTGGGCTTGAGACGCCTGTGCGATCTGTTGCGTCAAGGCGGCCGCATCCTGGGCACTGATTCCCGCTTGCGTCAGTATGGCTGTAGTTTGCGGCGAAATTCCTAAGACAAGACGAACGCAGGCGTCCGGTTGACCATCCCACTCGATTCTGCAGTCCTGCTCGCCAGCAATCAATTGCGGGGCGATCACCGTGGCACCCGTCAGTTGCATCTTCCAAAGTTCGCTACCTGCAGCACCGGCAGAATACCCGCCAACGAAGAATGTAAATGACGAGGCGTTCCGAACGGGGTCCGGAAGCGCAGCAAAAAGCGCGCTGAACCTCCCAAACGCATAATCGGCGACTTGTTTGATCGTATAGACCTGCAGATCGATGCCGGCTGCACCAGAAGCAATCTCGTGGCGGATTTCCTTGGCGATGGTAGAGATCGATGAATTGCCAAAGTTCCCAAGCCCGCAAGTCATCGCGGCGACGGGCCTCCCTCGGATTAGGTTGAACAACTTGTGTCCGTTGTCATAGACCCGCATCACGATTTGGTTGCCAGCTGCATCCGTGGTGACCATAGAAGACGCGCTGTCCGCGACGAAAACCAAGCAGTCGTGGACTTTAACTGCGATGCAGATAGTCATTTTGCCCTCACCCCTTGGCGGGCAGAAAGCTCCCGATTCCAGTCTGTTGTCAACAGAGAGTGGCGGTTTTCCGGGCTTTTCATCCTGGGGCGGCTACCCGCACGGCTACCCACGCCAAAGCTTGCAAGGGTAGCCTACCGCAGCGGTAGAATTAGAATTTGCAAGTAATTTCAACGTTGGTGCGGACGACGGGAATCGAACCCGTACGATCAGAGATCGAGGGATTTTAAGTCCCTTGCGTCTACCAATTCCGCCACGTCCGCAGGCGTGCCCTTTTCAGATGCCTGATTTGAGCCGTCAAGCGATGTTTCGGACCGACTGATCTTACACAGCCAGCCAGCATGCGATGGATGTCCGAATTTAATATTAGCGATATGTAAAATGCAAAGTCCGCCAAACCGGTTTCGTTAGCCTTTCTGTGCCAGCATCGAGCCGGCTTTGATGGTGGAACCATGCGTGGGCCAGGCTGGATCCGGGGGCTGCGGGAGGAGGAGGCGCGGCAGCTGCGCTGCGAGATCGATCGGCTCGAGCGCGATCTGATCAAAGCCGCCAATTCGAAAGCCAAATGCAACCTGCACGACGTCGCGCATACGCTGCGCTGGCAGAAGGCCCGGCTCCAGCGATTGGAAGAATGCCTCGCAGCCATGCCGGCCGGAAAGATCGCTTCGGACGGGTCCTGATCGGTCCGATTGCAACCTTGCGTCGAGGCTTAACCATTATTGGTCCTGCGCTTGCCGAGCAGGGGCGCATTGGGAAGTGGCGCGATCGCGGAATTACGGTTTGCGGGGATGCCGTTAGGTTAGCCCACAAGGCGGTTCGATCCGCCGAGGCCGGCGTCTACCAGGCCCCTACCCATTCCCCCGCCCCCTGCGGGCGCCGGCCACCTGATTTCCAAGAGACAATACGGGATGGCGCCTCAGCACTGGCGCTGCTGCGGCAAGTCTCAGAATTTATAGCTGAAATTCACGCCGAGCGTCTGCAGCTTCACGTCCTGGTCACGGTCGGTGAAAGTGTCCGAAGCGTCGAAATGCTCCTTGCCGAAATCGTAGTAGCGGTATTGCGCGCCGACGACGACATTGTTGGTCAAGGCATAGTCGACGCCGGCGCCGAGCGTCCAGCCGGTGCTGGTACGGGTCCGGGCAAAGCTTGTGCCTGCCGTCTGCGAGGTTTCGATGCCGGCGAACGCGACGCCGCCAATGCCATAGATCAGCAGGCGATCCATCGCGTAGCCTGCCTTGGCATCGACCGATCCGAACCATTTGACGTCGGTGCCGAAGGTGTTTGCCGGGGCGGCATCGGCGGTGCCGTCGATCGAGGCGTAGTTGAGGTCGGCCTCGGCGCCGATCACGGCCTGGTCGAACTGCCAAAGGCCCGCGACATGGCCGCCGACGAAACCGCCGTCGATGTCGGGCTTGACCGAACCGCCGTCGACGGTGATGTCGGACCGGCCCCAGCCGTAGCCGGCCTGCATGCCGGCATAATAGCCGGTCCAGTCGAAGCCAGGCGCGGTCATCGGCAGATCAGCGCCCAGATCCGCCGCCCAGGCAGACCCGGACAGCAGGGCAAGAAAGCCGGCACTGGCGAGCGTCAGTCGACGCATCGAGCACTCCGAAATGGCGGTTCCGAAAGACTCCCTGGGAAAGACTAGCCCCTTTCGCCGCTGAACGGAATTGCATCTCTGCAACAGTGGTTTACGACCTGATGCTCTGGCTCCAGGCACCGGCATTTGCCAAAGTGCCTCATGCAGAGGAACTCGCCAATGACGAACGCCAAGCCGACAAGCGCCGTAAAAACCAAGCCGTGGACGGAGGTGGCGACACATCTGGTCGATGTCGCGATGGGCCGAAAGCCCGCGGATCTGGTCATCCGCAACGGGCGCTGGGTGAATGTCCATTCGGGCGAGATCATCCCCGGCGCGGACATCGCGATCGCCGCCGGCCGCTTCGCCTATTGTGGGCCGAATGCCAGCCATGCCATCGGGCCGGGGACCAAGGTCGTCGATGCCGGCGGGCGCTATCTGGTGCCCGGCCTTTGCGATGCGCATATGCATGTCGAAAGCGGCATGGTGACGGTGACGGAGTTCTGCCGCGCGGTGATCCCGCATGGCACCACCTCGATGTTCATCGATCCGCACGAGATCGCCAATGTGCTCGGACTACCGGGAGTCAGGCTGATGCATGACGAGGCGGTGGCGATGCCGATCAATGTGCATGTGCAGATGCCGTCCTGCGTGCCGTCGGCGCCGGGACTGGAGCATGCCGGCGCCGAATTGACGGTGGCCGACGTGGCCGAGGCCATGACATGGGACAACATCATCGGGCTTGGCGAGGTGATGAATTTCCCCGGCGTCGCCGCCAACAATCCGGTGATGTCGGGCGAGATTGCCGAGACGGTCAAGGCCGGCAAGACGGTCGGCGGCCATTATGCATCGCCCGATCTCGGCCTGCCATTCCATGGCTATGTCGCGGGCGGGGCGGAGGACGACCATGAAGGGACGCGCGCCGAGGACGCGATCGCTCGCGTGCGCCAGGGCATGAAGGCGATGCTGCGGCTGGGGTCGGCCTGGTACGACGTGGCGGCGCAGATCAAGGCGGTGACCGAAGGCGGCATCGACCCGCGCAACTTCATCCTGTGCACCGATGACAGCCATTCCGGCACGCTGGTGCATGAAGGCCATATGGACCGGGTGGTACGGCATGCCATCCAACAGGGCCTGAAGCCGGTGACGGCGATCCAGATGGCGACGCTCAACACCGCGCAGCATTTCCGACTGGAGCGCGAGATCGGCTCGATCGCGCCGGGGCGACTGGCCGATCTTCTGATTGTTTCGGACCTTGCCCGGATGACTATCGACGAGGTCTATGGCCGCGGCGTCAGGCTTGCGAAGGCCGGCAAGCTCGAGATCGACATCCCCGCCTATGACTATCCGCAATCGGCGAAGAACACGGTCAAGCTCGGCAAGAAGCTCGCGGCGAAGGATTTCGACATTTCCGCGCCGCAGGGCGCCAACGAGGTGCGGGCGCGGGTGATCGGCGTGATCGAGAACCAGGCGCCGACGCGGGCGCTGGAGGCCGACCTGCCCGTCGAGGACGGGTTGGTCGCCATGGATCGGCGCAACGACATCTGCCAGATCGCCCTGGTCGAGCGCCATCGCGGCACGGGCGGCGTCACCAATGCCTTCGTCTCCGGTTTTGGCTATGTGGAAGACTGCGCGATTGCGTCGAGCGTGGCGCATGACGCGCACCACATCATCGTCGTCGGCACCAACAAGGAAGACATGGCTTTGGCCGTCAACCGGTTGGGCGAGGTCGGCGGCGGCGTGGTGCTCTATTCCAAGGGCAAGGAACTGGCGCTGGTCGAGATGCCGATCGCCGGCCTGATGTCTGACGAACGCGCCGAGATCGTCGCGGCGAAAGCCGAGCAATTGACAGAGGCCATGCGCAAGGTCGGCTGCTCGCTTAACAACGCCTATATGCAGCACTCGCTGCTGGCGCTGGTGGTTATCCCGGAGCTCAGGATATCGGATGTCGGTCTTGTCGACGTGACGACCTTCCAGAAGGTCGATCTTTTTATCTAAAGCAGGTCATCCGCCCGTCGCGATGGTCAGCACCTTGAACGGCGTGGTGATGACCACTTCGGCGACCGATCCCACGGCTTTGCCGAGCCCTTGGCCGATATTGTCCAACCCGGCTCCCTGAGGTTCGCCCGCTCGCAGGGCTGCCGGCGTGCGCAGCCGGTCGCCAAGCAATTGCACCAGGATCGGGTTATCGGCGAATTTGGCATGGTTCAAACGGTCGCCGCCTTTGGTGTTGGTCAGATCCGCAACAACCACGCCGTAACTCGCGAGATCGGCCGCATTGCCGTAGTCGCCGACGCGCGGCTTGTCGCCGGAGATGAAGCTCGACAGCTTCAGCGCTCGGTCGTCGCCTGAAAGCAGGATGGCGAAGGGCTTATCGGGCTTGCCGTAGCGGATCATCTGCTTCTTGAAGACGTCGACGTCGATGTCCGGCGACGCCAGAACGACATAGCCGAGCTTGCCGTTCAGATCGCGGTCGCCGGTGATGGCGAGCTGGCGCAGCGCTTCCATCGTCAGCCAGGTGCCCATCGAATGGGCGATGATGTCGATGCTCTTGACGCGTGTTTTGGCGAGCATCCGCAGCGTCGCCTCGAGGTCGTCGCGCGCTGCGGTCGAACTGTCCTTGTCGTAGATGTAGCCGGTGGTCTTGCCGCTCGATGCCCAGGAAAACAGCACTGGCGTCCCTGGGTATTTCGTGTCGTGCGCGATCTGCGTCAGCCGGAACACGCCGTCGTCGAAGCCGTTGTTGAAGCCGTGCACGAAAACCAGAGCGCGGTCGCCGCCTATGGCAATATTGGAGCCGACCGCCTTGGCGAACTGCGAGGCATCCGCATAGTGGACGACTTCGGTGGCGGTAAATTGCTTAGCCGGATTGCTGTCGGCGGAGCCCTTGGCGCGCTCGATCGCGCCGACCTGGTGGATCTTGGGCACGGTGACGTGGACGCGGGCGTATCCGGTGGTCAGCGAACGGTCGCCGTCGAACACCTGGCGGGGATCCTTGGTCGCCTGCTGGCGGGTGGTGGCGACGAAGATCTCATGCCTGGCGGCAATGTCGGAGGCTGGCGCGGAGACAGGTTTGCGGTTGAGCAGATCGTGCGTGGGGCCGGCGCAGCCGGCGAGGGTGAGCGCGAAGGCAAGGCCGACAACGATCTTCACATGCACAGTCAACCGGGGTCCCCCCAAGGGCGGCAAACCTCTCCCTTACTCCGATAAAGGCAGGGAGCGGCCGGGTCCAGTTCAAAGTCACGTGATGCGGAAACCACGTGGACAGGGTCACTGCGCAGCCAGCTGGCGGATGCGGTCGGTCACGTCGCGGTCGCTGGCAAAGCCGTCGTCCTCGCGCAGCCGCTGTCCGATCATCTTCACCAGCGCAGGGTTGTCGGCGAATTTCGTATGATTGAAGCTGTCGGCACCCTTCTCATTGGAAAGGTCGACCACCGTGACGCCATAGGAGGCAAGATCGGCGGCGTCACGATAGTCGCCGACGCGCGGCCGCGAGCCGGCGATCAGGCCGGAGAGCCTGAGCGCCCGGTCGTCATCCGACAGAAGCAGGATGAAGGGCTTGTCCGGCTTGCCGTAACGGCGCATCTGGCTCTTGAAGACGTCGACATCGATATCGGGCGATGCGAGCACCACGTCGCCCAGCTTGCCGCTCAGATCGCGATCGCCGGTGATGGCGAGCTGGCGCAGCGTTTCCATCGTCACCCAAGTTCCCATCGAATGGGCGACGATGTCGATGCGCCGGGCACCGGTCTGCGCCAGCATCCTGAGCGTCACTTCCAGCTGGTCGCGCGCGGCGGCGGCACTTTCCTTGTCATAGACATAGTCGGTGGTCTTGGCGCCGGATGCCCAGGAGAACAGCACCGGCGTGCCCGGATAGCCGGAATCATGGACGATCTGGGTGAGCCGGTAGACGGCGTCGTCGAAGCCGGTGTTGTAGCCGTGGACGAAGACCATCACACGTCCGCCGCGGGCGTCGATGTCGGCGTTGAGGGCGCTGGTGAATTTCGGCTGCGTGTCGTAGCCGACGACTTCCGAGGCCATGAAATACTTGGTCGGATCGTCCGACTTGCCGCGCGAGCGGCGCTCGATCTGGCCGACCTGGTGAATCGGCGGAACGGTGACGTTGACGCGGGCATAGTTCAGCGTCGCCGAGCGTTCGCCGTCGAAGACCTTGTTCGGATCGTCGGACCGCTTGCGCGTGGTGGCGATGAAGATCGAATGGTTGCCCGCGATCTCGGTCGCCTGGGTCGGCACGACCACGCTGCCCAGGATTTCCTGCGTCTGGGGACCCGCGCAGCCTGCCGTCAGCAGTGCAAGGGCAATGATGAAAATCGTCTTCAACCGCACGTCGACACTTCCGCTGCAATTCCACTTTGGCCGCGATTGGCCGTCCACCTCCGCGGAAATCTCCCGGACAGCCGAAGTGCGGCTAAAGTAAGTCGTGTCTAGTGGAAATTGGCTCAGCGCCGGGCGAGGACCACCGTGGTGTTGCGCGAAAGCCAAAAGGGCGGCAGGAAGGTTGCGGGCACCGGCAGGGGTGCTGGCGCGTGCCGGCGAGATCGAAAATGAGGGACTGGTAGTGAACAGCTTTTCCGCCCGCGTCGCCGTGGCCGCCGAGGCGATCCGCGAAATCTTTCCGGAAACGCCGCTCCAGGAGAACGACTATCTGTCGAAGAAGACCGGCGCCCGCGTGCTGTTGAAGCGCGAGGACCTGACGCCGGTGCGTTCCTACAAGATCAGGGGCGCCTTCAATTTCTTCCGCAAGGCGCTTGCCGCCGGCAACAATGCCGAGCTGTTCGTCTGCGCCTCGGCCGGCAACCATGCGCAGGGCTTTGCCTTCGTCTGCCGCCATTTCGGCAAGAAGGGCGTCGTGTTCATGCCGGTGACGACGCCGCAGCAGAAGATCGACAAGACGCGGCTGTTCGGCGGCGATTTCGTCGAGATCAGGCTGGTCGGCGACTTCTTCGACGATTGCTACCGCGCCGCCTTCGAATTCACCGAAAGCGCCGGCGCGCATATGGTGCCGCCCTTCGACCACAAGGACATCATCGAGGGCCAGGCCACCGTGGCCTACGAAATCGCGGCGCAGATGCCGGGCGCGCGCGCGCCCGACATCGTCATGCTGCCGGTGGGCGGCGGCGGCCTTGCCGCCGGCGTGACCCACTATTTCGCCGACCAGCATCGCGACCCGCGTTTCGTGTTCTGCGAACCTGCCGGCGCGCCGAGCCTGCGTGAAAGCCTTGCCAGCGGCAAGCGGGTGAAGCTCGCCAAGGTCGACAATTTCGTCGACGGCGCCGCGGTGGCCGAGATCGGCCGCGAGCCGCTGCGCCACCTCAAGGACTTCGCCGCCGATGCCGTCCGGCTGGTTCCGGAGAACCGGCTCTGCGCCACGATGATCGAGATGCTCAATGTCGAGGGCGTCGTGGTGGAGCCGGCCGGCGCGCTGGCTATCGACGCGCTCAAGGATTTTTCGCGCAAGGAGATCAGGGGCAAGACCATCGTCGCGGTCGTATCCGGCGGCAATTTCGACTTCGAGCGGCTGCCCGACGTGAAGGAGCGGGCGCTGCGCTTCGAGGGGCTGAAGAAGTATTTCATCATCCGCTTCCCGCAGCGGCCGGGCGCGCTGCGCGATTTCCTCGAAATGCTCGGTCCAGACGACGACATCGCCCGCTTCGAATATCTGAAGAAGTCGGCGCGCAATTTCGGCTCGGTGCTGATCGGCATCGAGACCAAGGACCGGCGCAATTTCTATCTGCTGAAGGCCAATTTCGACGCCGAGGGCGTGCAGTATCAGGATATCACCGACAACGAGACCCTGGCGGGCTTCATCATATGAGCGAAAAACAAGGCACGGTCTTCGTCGCGTTGTTTTCCGGCATCAATGTCGGCGGCAACCGCATCGTCAAGATGGCGGAGCTCAAAGCCTTCTTCGAGGGCCTCGGCTTCACCGATGTCGCGACCTATGTGCAGAGCGGCAATGTCGTGTTCCGGGCGAAGAAAGGCGATGCAGCAGCGCTCACCAAGGAGATCGAGGCGGCCTTCGAGAAGAAATGGGGTTTCAATTCGCGCATCATGGTGCGCGATGCCGGCTGGTTCGAGCGGCTGGTGAAGGACAATCCCTATCCCGAGATCTCGGGGGAGCCGACCAAGCTGCATGCCTATGCGCTGGAGCGCGAGCCGACGGCTGAGGAGACGCAGCGGCTCGCGGACAAATGCACCGGCCCCGAGCGCTTCGAGATCAAGGGCGACGTGCTTTACCTTCACGCGCCGGACGGGCTCGGCAAATCGGTGTTCGCCAATCTGATTCCGCGCACCTTGAAGGTGCCTGGCACGGCGCGAAACTGGCGCAGCGTGCTGGCGTTGCTCGATATGGCCGGAAAAGCCGGCGGCTGATCGCCGATTTGTCAGGCGGCCTTTTGCCAGTCGAAGCTCAATTCCTCGCGGAAGGCGAAGCGCTTGATATGGTCGGCGACCACCGTCTCCAACCGGTCCAGTGAAGCTTCATCGTCGGCGGCCAGAGCGATGTGCAGCGCCTGATCGTCGGCGTCCATGACGGTGCGGCCGATCGAGAGCTGGATAGCGCCATGCCGTGGGTCGAACTCAACCGGGAATTTGTGCGACCAGTGCTTGCAGAGCTGCTGCAGGTAGCGGCTGGCATGTTCGGTGGCGACATCGGCGCGGCTGGTCAGCATGAAATTCTCCTGGCGGATGAAGAAACGCCAGCCTGGACGGGGCTGGCGCCAATTTCCGGTAGATAGGCAGCATCTGGGGAAACGCCAGCGGCGGCCGGTAAAATCGGCGCGCTTCGCCGAGTTTTACCAGACGCCCGTGTTCGCCATCGAGGCCCACGGTTCGGCCTTTACCTTGGCCGGGCCTTTCTGCAGGAGCTCGATCGAGATGCCGTCCGGCGAGCGGACGAAGGCCATGTTGCCGTCGCGCGGCGGACGGTTGATGGTCACGCCGCTGTCCATCAGCTTCTGGCAGGTGGCGTAGATGTCGTCGACCTCATAGGCGAGGTGGCCGAAACTGCGGCCGCCCCTGTAGTCCTCCGGGTCCCAATTGTAGGTCAGCTCGACCAGCGGCGCCTTCTCGTTGATGCCGCTCTGCTCGTCTTCGGGCGCGGCGAGGAAGATTAGCGTGTAGCGGCCCTGCTCGTTTTCGTAGCGGCGCACCTCCTTCAGGCCGAGCTTGTTGCAGTAGAAATCGAGCGACTGGTCGATATCGGCGACGCGAACCATTGTGTGCAGATAGCGCATGGGGACTTCCTCGGCTTGTTGGGGTTGTGAGGCACCATAGGGGCCACCCGACGAAAGGGCAATCGTCCGACAATAGCGGCGGCGAGGTCGATTTTAGGGCCCGCCAGTCGTCTTCGGGAAGCGCCGGCAAACAACATTTCAGCCTTTCCGGTGCTGAACGGTGAAAAAAGGCACGTCAGCCCTTGCACACCCCGGAAGCCGCAGTGTTAATCTCTCGGCAAGAATCAGTTGCAGTTCGATTTGAAAAAGGGGGCATTCTTATGGGGGAAAAAGCCTCTTTCACGAGGCGGGACGGAAGCCTTGACGACGCCTTGAAGCGGGACAATGGCGGCGACTCCGCCGAGCTTGTCGAAATCGCCGGGGCTATCAAATGGTTCGACGTGGCCAAGGGCTACGGCTTCATCCTTCCGGACGACGGCGTCTCGGGTGACATCCTCCTCCATGTGACATGTCTTCGAAAGGACGGCTTCCAGACGGCGCTCGAGGGCGCGCGGGTCGTCTGCCTGGTGAAACAGGGCGAGCGCGGATTGCAGGCTTTCCGCGTCCTGTCCATGGATGCTTCGACGGCCGTTCATCCGGCGGAGCAGGAGCAGCGCACCCACGTTACCGTCAGCCCGGAGAGCGGCCTCGAGCGGGCTCTGGTCAAGTGGTTCAACCGCACCAAGGGTTTTGGCTTCCTGACGCGGGGCGAGGGAACCGAAGATATCTTCGTCCACATGGAAACCTTGCGGCGCTACGGCATAACCGAGCTCCGGCCCGGCCAGGTCGTGCTGGTGCGCTTCGGACGTGGCGACAAAGGCCTTATGGCCGCCGAAATCCACCCCGATATGGGTACCTTGTCGGTCTCGCATTAAGGACTTCTCGACTCCGTCCAAAAGCGCCTTTGCCGCGGACCGACTATCTTCTCCGAAAACCGGTTCCACTTCCGCGGATCATGGTTTAGGACGAGCGTCTGGACGAGGTACCTTGATGGCTCATCGCAATTGGCTGACTGCGGGCGCGCTCTGCGCCGCGATCGTTTTCGCCGCCTGTTTCATGGCCGCGAAGCCGAGTTCGGCGGATGCGATGCTGCTGCCGATCGACCGGACGCCTCTGGTGGTGGCGACCGGTTCGGGCGAGCGTTCCTTCTCCATCGAGATCGCCGACACTTCCGCGGAGCGGGAGGCGGGCCTGATGTTCCGCCGGACGATGGCCGACGATCACGGCATGTTGTTCG
>NZ_RZSA01000580.1:0-4337 GCF_003998075.1 Mesorhizobium sp. M2A.F.Ca.ET.037.01.1.1
GTCTCGTGTGGCGTGAAGCTGGTCGGCGCGACCAGCGAAACCGGAAAAGTTCATTTCAGGATTCTGAACCGCAAGGACGGCCTGCCGGTGAAAAGCGGCTATGTCGACGAGCAGACCGGCGATATCGTCGAGACCGAGGACCAGACCAAGGGCTTCGAGGCGGAGAAGGATGATTTCATCGAGATCGAGCCGGATGAGATCAAGAAGCTGAAACTCACCTCGGCGCACACATTGGAGGTTGACGAGTTCGTCGCCCTTGACGAGATCGACACCCGCTATCTGGAAAAGCCCTATTACCTCATCCCCGCCGATGGCGCTGCGCTCGAGGCCTTCAGCGTGCTGCGCGAGGCGATGAAGAAGAAGCGCGTCGCCGCAAGGTCCTGCGTCGTGCTCTACCAGCGCGGCCGCGAGGTCGTCATCCAGCCTTTCGGCAAGGGCATGCTGCTCACCGAACTGCGCACCCGCGACGAGATGGTCTCGGAGAAGAGCGTTTTCGAAGACCTGTCGTCACCGAAATACGACAAGGATCTGCTCGAGATTGCCGAGCTTTTGATCGACAAGAAGGTGACGAAGTTCGATCCTTCGAAATTCGAGGATACCTATGAGGATGCGCTGATCGCGATGATCGATGCCAAGCGCAAGGGCAAGAAACCGCCGAAGGCCGCGCCGCCGCCAAGAGAAAATGTCGTCGACCTCGCTTCGGTGCTGAGGAAGAGTCTCGCCAAGGAAGGCATCAAGGCGCCCTCGAAAACCAAGCCTGCCCGCAAGTCGGCCTGATCGCCGACTGATAGGATCGCCCAAGCTCGATCGACGGATCCGCTCACTCAGCGAGAGGTAGCTCTTTGCCTGATTGTAGTATCCTACCCTGGGGGATAGGATGAGAGCATGACAATACACAGCTCCCATCCCGACATCATCGCCCGGCTCAAGCGCGCGCACGGCCATCTCGCCGCCGTGCTCACCATGTTCGAGCAGGGCCGTTCCTGCCTTGACCTCGCGCAACAGCTCCATGCCGTCGAAAGCGCCGTCGGCAACGCCAAGCGCGAGCTGATCCACGACCATATGGAACATTGCCTTGTCGAGGGCGGCGAGCCGACCAGGGACACGCTGAAAGAGCTGAAGCAGCTCACCAAATATCTGTGAGGCCGCTCATGTTGACGAGGATTCTCGACTGGTTCGGCTTCGGCTCGCACGGGCATGACCACGGCAGACATGGCGGGCACGGCCATGACGGGCCGCACGGGCACACGCATGGCGTGATCGATGCGACGATCGCCACGACTGAGCGCGGCATCTGGGCGATCAAATGGTCGTTCGTCATCCTGGCGATAACGGCCGCGCTGCAGCTCGCCGTCGTCCTCTTTTCCGGCAGCGTGGCGCTGCTTGCCGACACCATCCACAACATCGCCGACGCGACGACGGCCATCCCGCTCTGGATCGCCTTCGTGCTGGCGCGACGCGGGCCGACCCGAACGTTCACCTACGGCCTAGGTCGCGTCGAGGATCTTGCCGGCATCGTCATCGTGCTGATCATCCTGGCGAGCGCGCTGGTTGCCGGTTACGAAGCGATCGATCGCCTGTTCAATCCGCAGCCGGTCAGGTTCCTGGGCTGGCTCGCCGCTGCAGGCGTCATCGGCTTCCTCGGCAATGAGGCGGTGGCCGTCTTCCGCATCCGCGTCGGCCGTCAGATCAACAGCGCGGCCCTGATCGCCGATGGTTACCACGCGCGCACCGACGGGCTGACCAGCCTTGCCGTCGTTGCCGGCGCGGTCGGCGTCTGGCTTAGCTACCCGCTCGCCGACCCGATCATCGGCCTGCTGATCACCATCGCCATTTTCGGCATCGTCTGGCAGTCGGCGCGTTCGGTGCTGACGCGCATGCTCGACGGCGTGGAGCCGTGGCTGGTCGACGAGGTTCATCACGCCGCCGACCATGTCGCCGGGATCGACAGGGTGGTCCACGCGAGGGCCCGCTGGCTCGGCCACAAGCTGCATGTCGATGTGGAGGTCGCGGTCAATGACGGGCTGCTGCTCGCCGCCGCCAACAACATCGCCGCGTCGCTGAAGACGGAGCTCTTCGCGCACATTCCCGCGCTCGACGTCGCCACGGTGCGCTTTGCCGCGCCCGAGGGCGAGAGGGGTCACCATCACGCGCCTGACCCTTTCCTGGTGTCGGGCAAGCTGGCCAGCGGGCTGCTCGAGATCGTCGACACGCCCCAGGGCGAGCGCATGCGGCTGCGCCTCTCGCGCCACGCCGAGGGCCTGCAAGCGAACGTCGCCATCGAACGCGCCGGCGGCGCCGTCGAGAGCCTGCCGCTGTCGCCGGTCGGCGGCGATCATCACTACCTGCAAAGCCTTGTCGCGCCGGCCGAGCCGCATGAGTTCAGCGCCAGGCTGCAACTGGCGGCCGGTCAGGACAGCGAGGACCTGCCCTTCGCCATGGCCGAGCCGGAAGGCCACCAGCACGAGCACGCGCATGGATGATACAGGCGCTCTTTGACTACCAACGCGAGATTTACCTGGCGGTGGCGCAGCACCTCAAGGCGTTCGCCGGCGACGGCAACTGGCTTACGCTCCTTGCGGTCCTGCCGATGGGCGTCGTGTTCGGGGCGGCTCACGCGCTGACGCCGGGCCATTCGAAGACACTGCTAGCCGCCTATATCGCCGGCTCGCAGGTGAAATTGGCTCGTGGATTGCTCGCCTCGCTCGCCCTTTCCTTCACCCATATCACGCTGGCGGTGCTTATCGCGGTGCTGGCGCTGCCGCTCGTCTCGATCTCGCTGGGCAGCGTCGGCCGCGCTCCCGCGCTGGAAACGCTGAGCCGTGGGCTGCTCGGCCTGATCGGCGTGTGGATAATCTGGCGCGCGCTGCGCGGCCGTCATCATCATCACGTCCATGAGGGCGAAGCGGTCGGCTTCATGGCTGGACTGATCCCTTGCCCGCTGACGCTGTTCGTCATGACTTATGCCATTTCGCGCGGCATACCCTGGGCCGGACTTGTCTTCGCTGTCGCGATGATGGTGGGCGTCGCGATCACGCTCGGTATCGTCGTGCTGCTGGCGGTGCTGTTCCGCAGCGGGTCGGTAGCCGCGCTGGAACGGCTGGGATCGAGCACGGCCGGTGTGGCCACCTTTCTGGAGATCGCGACCGGGCTGATTCTGGTTGGCGCGGCATTGCATCAGATCTTCGGGTAGCGGAACGCGTCACCTCACGCTGATCAGCGCCGTGCCGGCGATGGCCAGCAGCGCGCCGGCCCAGGCGGTCGCGGTCGGCCTTTGGCCGCTGCGCAGCCACACCATCGGCAGGATGATGACCGGCGTCATCGAGGACAGCGTCGAGATGATGCCGACATTGCCGGTGCGCAACGCGGCCATCAGGCAGGACATGCCGAGCGAGGTGCCGACGAAGGCGGACAGCACGGCGAGTCCCACCGTGCCGAACTGCACGGCCTCCCTTTTGCCCTTGCCGAACGGCGTTGCCGTGAGCGCGATGAACAGGATGACGGCGAGGCCGGAACGCAGCGCCATGGCCGTGAACGGCTCGACGCCGGCCGCCATGGCGGGCCTGGCCAGAAGGGTGCCGATCGCCTGGCCGAGCGCTGTCGTGACGCCAAGCACGATGCCTGGTCCCATGCGGCCGGTGAGCGGCGGGCCCGGCACGGTGCTGACCGGCACGGTGGAAGGGGTGACGACCGGCATAGCCGGCGCCAGCTCGCCGCGCTTGAGGAAGCGCCGCGGCATGCCGATGGCAAGCACGATGCCCGCCAGCACCAGCGCCACGCCCAGCGCCTGCCAGCGGCTGATGGTTTCCTCGAGCACCAGATAGCCGAGCGCCAGCGCGAAGGGCGAGGTGAGCGAGAAGAGCAGCGCCGTGATCCGCGGGCCGACCGAATAGATGGTGGCGAAATAGGTCGTGCTGGCGATGCTGATGCCGGCGAAGCTCGACCCGGCGAGCAGCCAGAATTCCCTCGCGCCGATCGTGTGCCAGCCGCCGATCGCCAGCGACACAGAGCCGGTCATCACGAAAGTCGCGAGCATCTGCCAGCGGGCAAGCTGGAGCAGGGGAACGCGCCCCTTGAGCTCGCTGAGGAACATGGAGCTCAGCGCGCTGCACAAGGCGGCGGTGACGGCAAGGGCTTCGGAAAGGAGCATGGCTGCTGGCGGTTGCGGCGATTCCACCCAGGATTGGGCAGGCGCCGACGCTTACGCCAGCTCGCCGCAATGCGCCAGCCGGACCGGCGGCCGCAGGGGCATGCACCGAGATATCAAGTCGAGGACAATGGCGGGCTTGGCCCGAACACGGGAGCGACGGGGCGGGGGCCCCGCCGCTTCCAGGGGG
>NZ_RZSA01000581.1:0-4326 GCF_003998075.1 Mesorhizobium sp. M2A.F.Ca.ET.037.01.1.1
TTTCCGGATTGTGCAGATTGGCGTTGCCTTTGGCGGCGGCAGCCCTGCTGATAACGCCGGCCACGGCCGCCAAGCATCATCACCGGCACAAGAGACACCTGCCGCCAGCCAGCGAGAGCGCCGCTCCGGTACCGGAGACGCCGCAAACGACACCGGCGCCAGGGGCACGTCCTCAGGATATGGAAAACCGCGCCCAGAAGTCCGGGCAAGGCAAAAGCCGCCTCGACAGCGACGACGACTTCCTGAACCAGGAGAAGTCGCATCCGAAATGGGACGCCCATCCGCCGCGCTCGAAGGGCGCTCAGTCCGGGGCACGGGCGGAGCCCGATCCGCAAACGCCGGAGATTGTCCCCACGCCGACCGAAAAACCCGCCGAACTGGAGCCGGAGCCGCCGGAAACCGCGCCGCAACCGCCGGAAAAACCGGCCGATGCCGGCGAGGAAAAGATGCTTCCCGATCCCCGCTCGGCCGATGTGCCGGCCGACGAGATGCCGGCCGAGGAAACCGCGTGTCGCGAGCGGCTAAGGACGCTTGGCGTCGAGTTCGAGGAGCACAAGGCCGAGCACGACGCGCAAATCGGCTGCTCTATCCCCTATCCGATAGTTTTGAAGACGCTCGGCAAGTCCATCAGTGTCAGTCCCGGCACCGAGCTCAATTGCCCGATGGCCGAGGCAACGGCGCGCTTCATGGCCGATGTCGTCCAGCCCACGGCAAAGGCCGAACGCGGCGCCGATTTGAAGGCGGTCAACCAGGCCTCGGCCTTCGTCTGCCGCCCGCGCAACGGCACCCGCAAACTGTCGGAACACGCCTTTGGCAACGCGGTCGATATTGCGAGCTTCAACTTGTCGGACGGAAGCAGGATCGAGGTCGGGCCGGCGCCTCCTGAAAAAGATGCGAAGTTCCTCGACGCAGTGCGCAAGGCTGCCTGCGGACCGTTCAAGACGGTGCTTGGGCCGGGCGCCGACGCCGACCACGCGCTGCATTTCCATCTCGACCTGGAACCGCGACGTCACGGCGGCACCTTCTGCCAATAGCCACAATTCCGGAAGTTTCGGTCACGTCCCGGCAAGAACAGCGCCGCAATTCCGCCCCAGGCATGAATGCCGGCGCTGATCTTTCCTTTACTGTTGAGGGTTAACCTTGTGCCATTCGGGGACAAGGACGCCTTTCAATGGCTCGAAGACTTGGCGCTGCGCTGATGGCGGCGCAACGAAACAAGTGCGCGCGAATCGCGATCGCCGGGCTGGCCGCCGGCGCCATCGCGACGATATCGGCCTGTACCACGGGCGACGTCTTTGCGCTGCAGCCCGCCGTCGATGTCGGCAGCCAGACGGCGGCCGTGCCACAGCCCGACGCGCCGCAATATTCCGGCATGCAGCGCCTCGTTCCCTCCAACCCCTATATGACCCAGGCCGCCTATCCGCGCATGGACGAGCCGATGTCGCCTCTCGAGCAGATGCCGGCCAGCGAGATCGACTGCCGCAACGAGCTGAAGCGGATGGGCGTCGTCTATCAGGACGTCCAGCCGATCCATGAGGGACAGTGCGGCATCGATTTCCCGGTAAAAGTCTCGGCGATCGGCAGCGTCGCCATGAAGCCGGCCGCGACACTGACCTGCAGCATGGCCGCCACCTTCGCCGCCTGGACCAAGCACGAGCTGCAGCCGGCCGCCCGCTGGCGCTATTTCTCCGGCGTCAAGGCGATCCACCAGGGCTCGAGCTATTCCTGCCGCAACATCGCCGGCGAAGGTGTGTTGTCGGAGCACGGCAAGGGCAACGCCCTCGACGTCATGAGCATCGAACTCAACAATGGCGACGACATCGACGTCCGCAAGCCCGGACTGTTCGCCTTCCGCACCCGTGGCTTCCTCAACAATGTGCGCGCCGACGGCTGCGAATATTTCACCACGGTGCTTGGCCCGGGCTACAATTACGACCACCGCAACCATTTCCATTTCGACATCAAGAACCGCAAAAGCGGCTACCGCGCCTGCCGCTGAGGCGGCTCTACCCGAAAACGGCCAACACCGCATAAAATGATCGCGCAAGGATTTGGGAGCGGTTGGTCGTGGGTAAGCGAAGCCTGAGGCGGCGAGCGGCGATCTGGCTTGCGGCTATTTGCGCCTTCTATCTCGCGCTCGCCTATGTCGCCGCGCCGGAATTCTGGACTTGGCGGGAGCGCGGTTTTCGTACCCGGCCCTTCGAGATGGTGACGCATACGCCGCAGGGCATTCCCGGCGACCCAATCAATGTCGGCCTTGTCGGCACCGAGAAGGAGGTGGTCCACGCCTTCGCGGTCGCGGGTTGGGATACGGCCGATGCGGTCACGCTCAGGACCGCGATCGATATCGGTGAAAGTGTGCTGTTTTCCCGCCCCTACCCCGATGCGCCGATGAGCCGCCTGTTGTTCGAAGGCCGCGCCCAGGACCTGGCCTTCGAGAAACCGGTCGGCGACAGCGCCGACCGGCGCCACCATGTCCGCTTCTGGGTGACGGACGCGGTCGGCGACGACGGCCGCCCGCTCTGGCTGGGCGCCGCGAGCTTCGATCGCGGAGTCGGCCTCAGCCACGACACGGGCGCCGTTACGCACCATATCGGTCCGGACATCGACGCCGAGCGCGACTTCCTGATCGGCGACCTGAAGGCCGCCGGTCTGCTTACCTCAACCAGCGAGATACCGGGAATCGGCGCCACCAAGACGGGACGCAATGGCGGCGGCGATCCCTATTTCACCGACGGCATGGCCGTGGTCGGCGTGTTGAAGACGCTGCAGTGATCTCGCCACGCGCCATCAGCTCGTGGCGATCACGATCTTGCCGAACGGTCCCTTTTCTAGATGCTGGAGCGCTTGGGGCACCTCGTCGAAGCCGTAGACCTTGTCGATGACCGGCCTGATGCCGAGCGCCTCTATTGCCTGGTTCATGCGCTCGAACGCGCGTCGATGGCCAATGGAAATGCCCTGGACCACGATGCGGTTGCGCATGAACGGAACGATCGGAAAGCTGATCTCCATCGCGCCGAGCACGCCGATGACGGATAGCCGGCCATCGGCGGCAAGGGCGTTGAGCGACCGGCGCGCATTGTCGCCGCCGACCATTTCCAGCACATGGTTCACGCCAAGCCCGTCCGTCATGGCGCGAGCGGCCTCGTCCCATGCCGGCTGGGTGCGGTGGTTGATCGTCTGCCACGCGCCGAGGTCCCTGGCGCGCTTCAGCTTCTCGTCGCTGCTCGACGTGACGATCGCGCGCAAGCCGAAGGCGGCGGCGAATTGCAGCGCAAACAGCGACACGCCGCCCGTGCCCTGGATAAGGATGGTCTGGCCTGGCACCGGCCTTGTCGCCTCCGCCATCGCGAACCAGGCGGTCAGCGCCGCGATCGGCAGCGTTGCGGCCTCGACATCGCTCAGCGAGACCGGCGCCGGCACCGCCGCGTCCTCGCGGAAGACGACATGCTGGGACAGCACGCCTGGAAGCGAGGAGCCCAGCGTGTGCTGGTGGAGCACGGCCGGCGCGTCGCCATCCGGCCAGTCGGCGATCACCTGTCCCAGCACCCGCTGTCCGACCTTGAAGCGGCTCACGGCGCCGCCGACCGCCACGACCTCGCCCACGGCGTCCGAGGTCGGCACGAATGGGAAGGACAGGTCGGGGATGAGCACGCCGTCCACGATCATCTTGTCCTTGTAATTCAGCGAGACGGCTTTCGTCCGCACCAGAAGCTCGTGCGGACCTGGATCGGGGATCTTGCCTTCCACCGGCCGCAGATTCGAAAGGCCGAACCCGCTCATCTGCCAGGATCTGTTGCTGTCGGTGCTCATGCGTCACGCCTTGGTTGATGGTGCGCGAGAGATTTATGCGATCCGACTATGGAAAATAGTGCTCCGATGCGGGATATTCGGCAACAAATTGAAGAGCTGAAATCTACAATAGGGAATTCGATATGGACCCGGCTGACCTCCAGGGCGTCGTCGCATTCGTCAACACCGTCGAAGCCGGCAGCTTCACCGGCGCCGGCGCGCGGCTGCATGTGACGAAGTCGGCGATCGGCAAGTCGGTCGCGCAACTGGAGCAGCGGCTGGGTGTGCGCCTGCTCAACCGCACCACGCGCAGCCTCAGCCCGACCAGCGAAGGCATGAGCTACTACGAATCCTGCGCGCGGGCGCTTGCCGAGATCGAGGCCGGCCAAGCCTTGCTCGCCTCGCGCCGGCAGGTCCCGTCGGGCAAGCTTCGGGTCGATATACCGCTCGCCTTCGGCCGACGCTGCGTCGCGCCGGTGCTGTTCGACATCTCCAATCGGTTCCCGGACCTGATGATCGAGATCTCCTTCAACG
>NZ_RZSA01000582.1:0-4312 GCF_003998075.1 Mesorhizobium sp. M2A.F.Ca.ET.037.01.1.1
CGGTATGGCACACTGGCGGGCGAATGTTTCGAAGGGCTGGATCGCAACCTCCGTTGGGATGCTCGACGCGGTGAGTTCGCCATCGGGCATCACGCGCTGGGAACCGCAATAGGCGGCCACTGCATCGGGGGCGGTTTCCAGTGCGGCCAGCATCTTCGCCAGGAAGCTGGCATCCACCCAATCGTCCGCATCAAGAAACATGAGCCAGTTTCCGCGCGCTGTCGCAATCCCGCTATTGCGCGCGCCGGCGGCGCTATTCGCACAAGACCTCAATGCCCGAAAACGGCTATCGTGCTCCGCATAACGGGCGGCGATCGCGGGGGTGCGGTCCGTGGAGGCGTCGTCAACGATGATCGCCTCCCAATTCACTATTTTCTGATTCAGAAGGCAATCGAGTGCACGCGCTAGCGTCACTTCGGCGTTGTGCGCCGGAACCACGATTGACACCAAAGGATTATGCACCACGCCGTCTACCCGCGCCTGGTTCGAAGGTAGGTCCCCATCAGCGCAACCCGCGGTCACCGGCATCATAACGGGTGCAATGGATATGGTAAACTGGCGTCTTTTGCAATCGCTGGGTGGCTAATCTTGCCGTGTGTATTTCCATTCAATTTTGGCAATGAAGCGCCTCTATTGGGCTCTGCGCTAGCAGCCGTCGCGGCTCTCGACCGCTGCAGCCATGTCGCGCTCGAGACGCTGCAAAAGCTGCGGGTCGGGAGGCAGATTCGCGAGATCGATCAACATGGCCCAGGACCTATGGGTTCCAGGCTTTTCCGAGCATCCGGCGGACCGATTCAGCCGGCGAGCGCAGGTCTCCAGACACGCCTCGGGAGCGCCCCAGTCGATTCCTTTAAGAAGAATCGCAAGCTCCGCCGGCCGACTACTACTAAGGCGGGGATGTCTATCATGATGCGCACGGAACCTTTCTCAAGAGCCAAGGTGAGGCCATGGAAAGCGCGTTCGATATAGTCCGCGAGCTGATGGCCGAGGTAGAGCCGACGGACCCTGTTTGCACCGTCCGCGATGCCGGGGCCATCAGATCATGCAGATCACAGTCGCAGGCGCCGATTCGACAATGCATGTAAAAAGAGGTGATCCATTAGCAAATGAGTTCGTTTTTCCCGAAACCTGACATCGCGCTGGTGGGGCTGAGTCACTGAGGTGAATACCCTATCCGTTGTCCCTAAGGCGGCAAGACCGTTGGCTGCTTCCAGACGAGACTCCAGGACGCCTTCTTAACCGGCAGCGGGACCTACCAACCCAAATCTCGGCGCATATTCCCTAGCGCGTCGATGCAGGTTGTAATTGGGAGGTTACAACGTGAAGACACTTTTGGGATGACCTGCCGGCTTGGCAGCAGCCTCTCAGGAAGGCTGATTTGCTAACCAGCGTAACCCCGTCAGACTGGGCAGGAAAGGTTCCGCCGGGTGATTTCGAACCCGAGCACGTCGACCGGCTGTGACGCATTGGCCGCATCTGGCCCGCGCCGCATGATTGATCGCGCGCGGGCGTTCATTCGGCCGATGCGTCCCGCTTGGCACCCGACCGCCTTGAGCCCGCGCCTTAGCCGCTACTTAGATCGTGAATAGCCGGCTGTAGACCGTCAGGCGTGATATCAACCGTCGCAAGCGTGATCGGCAACTTAAAACGACGGTGACCGGCGCTGCCCGGATTAAGGTAGAGCACACCGTCAACGGTTTTGAGTTTTGGCACATGGGAGTGACCCGACACGACCATGTCGATGCCGAGTGCCGCTGGTGAGACCTGAAGCGCCTTGAGATCATGAAGGACGTAGAAGGTTCGGCCTGCCAGCCGCACTAACGCCGTATCGGCGTAGGTTGAAGCCCACCGGGCCGTATCCACGTTGCCTCTGATCGCGGTAACCGGTGCGATCTGCTGAAGCGCGGAAATAACGTCAGGACTGCCAATGTCTCCGCCATGGATGATGTGGTTTACCCCGGCCAAGCGTCGTTCCGCCTCAGGCCTCAATAGGCCGTGCGTGTCAGAAATGATGCCTAACCTGAATTTCATTGTCGGCCATTATATGGTGAGCACATCGAGATCAGCCGCAATACGGCTGTTCGGAAATGCCCGCACGGCTTCCGCGAGTATTTCTTCGTCGGCATATCGACCAGAGATATGCGTAAGAGCGAGCTGCTTCACGTTGCTCATCGCTGCCAGAGATGCCGCCTGCGCAGCCGTGAGATGACCATAGTCGCGGGCCATGGTCGCATCCCGTTCCAGGAAGGTGGCCTCGATCACCAGAAGGTCGGCGCCGCAGACATGGTCCGCGAGATCATCGGTCGACTCCGTATCGCCGATGATGACCAGCTTCTTGCCTGCTTCCAGCGGGCCTAATACATCTTCGGGAGCAACTGTTCGGCCATCGACGAGGGTTATAGACCGGCCTTCTACCAGTTCCTTCCTGATTGGACGGTCTGGCACGCCCAGAGACGTGAGGCGCTCGGCGCGAAGGTGGCGGCGCGGTGGAGTCTCGAGCACGAAGCCGTAGCTATCGGTGTCGCGGTGACGAACCTGAAAGCAGTCGATCATGAATTCGTCCGCGTCGAAAAACCGGCCGGGCGTCAGCGGCTCGAGCTTTAGTGGGATCGGCGCTCGTCCTTCACCCCACAGACCAGCGAGCATGCGCACAACGAGGTCCAGGGTGTCCGAGCCTCCGTGGACGGTCAGGAGATCGTCACTTTGCCGCAACCGGAGTGTCGAGAACAGGCCGGGGATTCCAAGGATATGGTCGAAATGGGCATGCGTGAGCAACAGGCGGTGAAGACGCCTGAACCCGGCGCCGCTGCGCAGCAGCTGGCGCTGCGTGCCTTCCCCGCAATCAACCAGAATTCGGTGGCCTCCGGCCTCGATGAGCAGGGCAGGGTGATTTCGCTCGGCAGAGGGTACGCTGGCCGAGGTGCCAAGAAACGTCAGTTTGAAAATCATGGAGCCAGTCTAGCCCGCGAGCGGTAAGGCCTCAAAGCGGGCAAACAACGCTTTCTACCCGGGCAAGCCTGCCGTGGCTGTCTTTGACTATTTTGAGGCCACGCCCTGCTCAGACTTTATCCCGGAGGTTTGACCATCACCGTGGACGAGGTCGCGGTCCCGGTCATTGGTCCTGTCGGGCGTTTGGCCTCCGCCTCCCGGGTATCCCGCTCTTTGTCCTTCCGGGGTTTCGGGCCCGGCATGTCCCGCGATGATTTTGATCTCATATGCTTTGTCCTCTTCGGTCGCTCAATAAGCCGCCACATCCTGTTCAAAATGTGGGGTAAAATGCGGGCTTTGAAGACTAGGGTTGCGAAATCTGCAGGCGATTCAATATCGTAGCAACAGCGATGGCGGAGAGAGCGTCTTTCGAATTCCTGCTTAAACCATTGAAATTACTCGCATTTTCTTATGGCTGGTTACCCAGTTTGTTACACAGCCACGGATGACCGCTTTGCGCCTCCTACTGATGTTAGGCTCAGTTCCCCGCAGCCTGAAAGCGAACGTTGTGAGCCACACAGCTAGCAGACTTGCCCAAAGTTCATCCCGACTACGCAGCACTTCCCGTCTCCGGCATTGAGCGGTGTCGGAATGCCGGCTCCGCCATCAAACCACAGAACCATCAGGCACTGGGTGCCTCGCGCAGGTTTATCAATTCGGCCACATCGAGGATCCTCAAACTGCTTGCCACGCCAAGCGCGTCGGTGGCGGCCGTGTACATGACCTTGTCCTTGGGACAGGCGACGACAAAGATCTCAACGTTGAGGCCAAGCGCCTCGCGGATGCGGTTTTCGCTGGGTCGTTCCTTGACGCCGTCGTCGCCTTGCCAGATGCGTCCGCCGCCGGCGCCACAGCAGAAGGAATTCTCGCGGCAGCGCGGCATGTCGTGCAGTGTATAGCCTGCTGCCCTGATCAGGTCGCGCGGCGCGTCGAAGCCGCCATTGTAGCGGCCGAGATAGCAGGGATCGTGATAGGTCACCGTGGCGCCGTCGGCCGGGGCGATATCAAGCCTGCCCGCCGCCACCAGTTCGGCAAGCAGCGCCGTGTAGTGAAGCACCTCGAACGCGCCGCCAAAATGGCGGTAGTCGTTCTTCAGCGCGTTGAGGCTGTGCGGATCCGTGGTGACGATGCGGTTGAAGCTGCAGGCGCGGATCGCGTCGATGTTGGATTGGGCAAGTGTTTCGAACAGGCCTTCCTCGCCGGCGCGCCTCACGTCGTTGCCGCTGTTGCGCTCGGCATCGAAGAGAATGCCGAAATCGACGCCGGCGGCCGTGAAAAGCTCGGCGACCTTGCGGGTCACGTCCTGGACGCGCGGGTCGTAGGA
>NZ_RZSA01000583.1:0-4306 GCF_003998075.1 Mesorhizobium sp. M2A.F.Ca.ET.037.01.1.1
CGCCGAAATTGCGGGCATCGAAGCCGGGATCGCGCGAGGCGAGCTCGGCGGCGTCCCAGATGGTGGTGGAGGGCAGGGCGGCGCGCAAAGCGGCGATGAGGGAGGCGGACATGCGAAGGCTCCGGGGCGGGAAGCGATATTCTATAGAGGAACCGGAGCCTCCGAGTCACGGAGCTTACCGAAGAGCCCGCGCGAAGACAGCGCCATCCAAACCCGTCACCGGGCTGGGCGCGAGATCGGCAAAAAAGACGCGCCTGACGGTCTGGCGTCAGCCCTTTTTGGCAAAGCCGGCGGTAACCTCGTCCTTGTGCGCAGCGAAGGCCTTCAGGACCTCCGACTTTTCGGCCTCCGGCACCTTGAAGTGGTCTAGGGTCCGCCCCAGTTCCGCCGCGACCTCGTCGAATTCCGCCGGAGAGATCCGCAAGTCGCGATGCGCCTCCTCGAGGCCGAGCGGCGTCGCGCCGGGCCTCGTGGCCACGAACTTATAGGGGCCGCCGGAAACGTCGCAGACCCACAGCGTGCGCATGAATTTGAGGCCGGGGAGCCGTTCAAGGTTCTTGGTGTGCCATTTCCGTAGCTGTGGGTTCTTGGACTTCTTGCCGACAATGGGATTCTTCACTACGGCGTCGCTGAAGTAATCCACCACCGCGGCGATGGCGAACACGCCCCCCAACCGCTCGTACAGGCTTTTGTCAGGCGTGGTTTGCTTGTTCTGCGCGCGCGCCATGTCGGCCGGCAATACAGCGGTCGATGCGGCGGCCACCGTCAGCCCTGCGACGACACATCGTCTTGTGAAAAAGGTCGAAACAGCCGTTGTCATCTCTGGTTCCCTTTGAGGTTATGCCAGAGCAAGCCGCGGCCTGTCTGGCGGCGACAATGAGTTAGATCTTCGGATATGTCCACTTTGCCTTACCTGGCATCGTCTGAGAAACTAACGAGTCCCCAGTGCCAAATATTCCGGTCGAGGCCTGTTTCATGGCCACGCCAGTTTAAAGACCCGCGCTAGCGCGTCGTCCAGGTTCAGGAACATTCCGCGTCGAACGGAGTTTGAAACGACGGCCCCCGCTCGCAGTGGCCAAGATCGGTCGATGAGGCGAGCTTATGTCGTCTCGGTGAGAAATGCGATGAACGTCAGCGGCGAAGCGACCAGATCTTTTTGGATGCTCGATACCAGCTTCCCCAGCGCTCCCCGCCTCGAACAGGACGAGCAGTGCGACGTGGCCGTCATCGGAGCCGGCATCGCCGGAGTTTCCGTCGCCTACGAGCTGGCCTTGGCAGGTCGCAAGGTGGTGCTTGTGGATCGCGGCCCTCTGCTCGGCGGCATGACTTCCCGCACGACCGCCCATTTGGCGCCCATCTGCGATGACGGTTTGAGCGCTCTGGTTAAGATGCGCGGCGAGGCCCTCGCGCGCGGATTTCAGGAAAGCCAGCAAGCCGCCGTCGACTGTATCGAACAGCATGTCGGCAGGCTGGAGATCGACTGCGACTTCCGGCGGCTGGACGGCTTCCTTTTCCCCGCCGCCTGGATGGATGAGAAAGAGGCCGCCAGAGAATGCAACAAGGAATATGCCGCCGCGGCAAAGATCGGCGTCGCGGTTGAGCATGGCAAGGGTGTAGCGCTCAAGGGCCATGAAAAGGCGCCCATCCTGCGCTATCCGAACCAGGCCACTTTCCATCCGCTGAAATATCTTCGCGCGCTGCTCGCCGATTTCCAGAAGCGAGGCGGCAAGGCATTCACCGATAGCGCCGTCGTCGAAATCGAGGAGGGAACGCAGGTTCGCCTGAAATGCGACGGCGGCTCCACCATCACCGCTTCGAACGCGGTGTTCGCCACCAATTCGCCGATCAACACCTGGGTAAAGATCCATAGCAAGATGGCGCCTTACCGCACCTATGCGATGGCTTTCGACATTGAAAGGGGAATTCTTCCCGACGCGCTCTACTGGGACATGGACGATCCCTATTATTATGTCCGACTCAATCCCGGCCCCAGCGAGACCGACTGTCTCATTGCCGGCGGCCGCGATCACAAATCGGGCGAAGCCGATGACGGCGAGGCTCGCTTTACTGCGCTCGAAGCCTGGATCAGGGCATTGGTGCCCGATCTTGGCAGAGAAAGAGCGAGATGGTCCGGTCAGGTTCTCGATACGATCGACTATTGCGGCTTCATAGGCCGCAGCCCCGGCAACGGCAACGTCTTCATCGCCACCGGCGACTCCGGACAGGGCATGACGCACGGCGCATTGGCCGGACTGCTGATCCGCGATTTGATCGTGGAAGGATCGAACCCCTGGGAAGCCGTGTACGCCCCGGACCGGACGCCGCCCGCAGCCTTTGCGCAATACGTCAATGAGAACCTCACGACGGTGAAGAACCTTGCTGGCTATTTGCTGCCCGGCGAGATCAAATCGGCTGACGATCTCAAGCCTGGTGAAGGCGGCATCCTTCAGGACGGCTTGAGCAAGCTCGCCGTATGTCGCGACTGCGACGGAACGCTGCACCGGCATTCGGCGAGCTGCACGCATCTGGGCTGCATCGTGCATTGGAATTCCACGGAGCAGTGCTGGGATTGCCCCTGCCATGGCTCGCAGTTCTCGCCAGACGGAACCGTCCTCAACGGGCCGGCGATCCGGCCTTTGGCCTAGCCCGGCGGGAGAGGCTTGACCGCTGCAATTCGCCCAATATTCGTCGGTTATAGCGCCCCAGCCACCGGCTCCGATTGTTCTGTTTCGTAGGATTCGCCTATCCCACCCAAACCGAGCACCCGACCTTCTGCCCTGTAGCGCTGTCCCGCACAACCTTCGCATCCACGCGCTGCAAGCCCACCCGGTTGGCCCGCACTTCCTTGCTCGCGAGATAGGCCGGATCGCCCACTTCCCAGTGGTAGCGTGTGTTGGCGGGCGCCCGCGTCCAGGTGAATTTCGAGAGGTAGGCCACCTGTCCTGGCGTGGTGTCGGCGAAGCGGCAGTCGATGGTGGCGGGCATCAGGCCCTTCGCGGCCATCGCGTTGACGACCTTGTCGGCGTCGGCCGTCGCCAGCCATTGGTCGATGCCGCTCGTCTGGTATGCATCTATGCCTGTCGGCTGGTGCGTCATGCATCCTCCCAGCAACATCAGCGCCGCCAGTGCCGTGCCTGCCTTGCCTGCTCGCCTGCAGTCTTCCCGATAAATGCCCATTGCCCGTCTCCTTGTCCCTGAAGAGTGGAAAGTCCCGGGCGGGATGGTGCTCGGCTGCAGATCGCCTGTATATTAGCCGCTTCACATGCGCGACTCGATCGGGCTTGGCCGTTCTATCTGCTTGCGCGGGCAGGGGGAGCGATCGCGCCTGGGACGATGTCGGTGTTCTGGGCCACCTTGATCCGCCATCCAAGCTGTTCCTTCTTCACCACCAGAAGCAGGATGCCTTCCCGCGTTCCGGCGGGCGAGCCGTCCGGGGCGGATGCGCCGGTCAGGGTCCATCTGTAGTGCACCGATCCGAGGCCGGGAGACAGCTCGACGACCGACGCGGCGACACCCTCAAGCCGGCTGTCGCGAAACATGGTCTTGTGAGTCGCGCGGTGCGCCGCTTCGATCTCGGCCCGGTCTTTCCACCACATGCCAACGACATTGACGAAATTGGCGTCCTCGCAAAACAGCGCCGCGAAGTCGTCCATGTCATGCTTGTTCCAGGCATCGGCGAAGGCGGCCGCGGCGTCCTCGGGCTTGCTGATCTCCATGACATGATCTCCCTTGCTTTCCGCCAGGCTGGGGTGAGACGATAGCGGCATCGGCAGGCCCTGTCACCGTGCGGCCACAGAACTTGGCCGCGCCACTTCCTTAACGGCCCTGATCCCCAAAATTAACCTTTTGTTAACCATTCGCCCGGCACCCTTTAACCATTGAGTAAGGATTCGCCTGGACGTGACCTTCGCCGCCCCCCTGCACAACAAATCGATCCGCTTCCGCGCCCGTTCCTTCGTCGCTTTCACGCTGACGCCGGAGGCGCCGATCGCCGACTGGCTGGAGGGGCTGGATCGCTGGATCGCCAACTCGCCGGGCTATTTCAACGGTCGCCCGGTGGTGCTGGATCTCAACCTCCTCCAGCCGGGACCGGAGGAGATCGGCGCGCTGGTCGGCGTGCTCGGCTCGCGCGGCATCCGCGTCTATGCCATCGAGCTGGAAGGCGCCGAGCTCGGGCCTGAGCTGCCGCCGCTCTTGGCCGGCGCCAAGGAGGCGACCGCCGAGGGGCTGCTGGGCCGGGCCGCGCGCAAGGCGCGGGCCGAGGAATTGGAAGTCGTCGCCGGGGAGCAGGCTCAGGCGGCTGGAG
>NZ_RZSA01000584.1:0-4301 GCF_003998075.1 Mesorhizobium sp. M2A.F.Ca.ET.037.01.1.1
GTTCGGGCGTCAGCTTGGCGCGCAGCACCCCGATGGCGTCCTTGAGTTTGGCGGCGGAAGCGGCGCGTTTGGTCACCTCGTCGGCCAGCTTTTCCTGGAAGGCGAAGGGATCGCGCTTTGCCTGATCCGGCTCGCCACCGGCGGCGGCGTCAGGCCCGCGGCCGGGCGGGGCGAAATCGGGCCGCGGCGGTGGCGCCAGCACCGCCTGCAGCGCGCTGGTATAGTCGCGCCAGGCATCGAGCTGCTCGGAGCGGATGCCGATCCGGGTCTCGAGCGCAGCGAGCCGGGCAGCGAGAAATTCGGGCGGCGGACCCATGTGACGCGGGCCGAAGTCTTCCGGGCCTTGACGCATCGCCCAGCGCTGACCGGGCCACGGCTTCATCGGGCCGGGGCCAGCATCGTCTTGCCGGCCGATTGCCGGCGGCTCGCCCGCGGGTGCAGCGCCGGGCTCCGGCTGGGCAGCGAGCACCGGGTGGACGGCCGCGACCGAGAACAGGCCGAGCGCCAGAAGTCTGCTTCGCATGACATGATCCTTTCCTGCGTGCTTCGGATGCCGGGAGGATAGGAAGCCTCTTTTGCCGCATTGCTTCGGCGCATTGCCGAAGGTTTCCAGAAAAAGGAGATTTGTTTCCGAATGTTTCCGGCGGGGTCTTGGAAACGTTCCGTTGCAATTTTCCATGCCGCTTGGCGGCGTCGCTCCCTATAATCAGGAACGAAAAGGCAAGCGGGCGAAGAATGCAGGCACAACCCCACATCCTCGTCGTGGACGACGATCGCGAGATTAGGACGCTGCTTGGGCGCTATCTCGACGGGCAGGGCTTTCGCGTGTCGGTGGCGGCGGACCGGCGCGAATGCGAGCAGAAGCTCGGCTCCGGCCAGTTCGACCTGATCGTGCTCGACGTCATGCTGCCGGACGGCTCCGGTCTCGACATCTGCCGGAGCCTGCGCGATCGCAAGCCGCACATTCCGGTCATCCTGCTGACGGCGCTGAAGGAAGATGTCGACCGTATCATCGGCCTGGAGCTCGGCGCCGACGACTATCTCGGCAAGCCGTTCAACCCGCGCGAGCTTTCGGCCCGCATCCGCGCGGTGCTCAGGCGCTCGGCGCCGGAAGAAGCCGCCCCGCCCAAGGTCCGCGTCTATCATTTCGCCGGTTACAGCCTGGAGCCGGACACGCGAAAGGTGATGGATGCCGATGGCGCCCTGGTCGACCTGACCGGCGCGGAGTTCGATCTGCTGCAGGTCTTTCTCGATCGGCCGGGACGGCTTTTGTCGCGCGACCAGCTGCTCGATCTGACGCAAGGGCGCGAGCGCGAGCCGCTCGACCGGTCCGTCGACGTGCTGATGAGCCGGCTGCGGCGGAAATTCGCCGAAGCGGGCGAGGAGGCATTGTTCAAGACCGTGCGCAATGGCGGCTATCAACTGACGGCACGGGTCGAGACTGCGGAGACCGAAGCGTGACTTCGCTGCGCCGGCGGCTGATCATCCTTTTGGTCGCGTCGATCCTGGGCGTGGTCGGGCTTGCCACCTTTGTCGCCGTCAAGGTGCTCGGCGGGCCGTCGCCGGAGCTGACGATGGGGCCGCTGGCGCACCAGATCCAGTATATGATGCAATTGGTTCCAGGCCACGTGCCGAGCAGCGGCGATGCGCCGGTGACGATCAGCGATCGTCCGGCGTCCGGGTTCGAGGACCGCAAGCACACACGCGTGCTGAACGACATGCTGCGCCAGAACGGTCTCGATGTTTCGGCGGTCGTCAGCCGCAGGGCCGAGCAACCCGGGATGATCGCCTCGGTCGCTTTGCCTGACCATCGCTGGATGATCGTCGATGTTCCCGACGTGGGCCCGCCGCGCGATGTCTGGTACGGGTTCGCCGGCTGGATGGCGCTGATCGTGCTCGGCGCGACCCCGGTGTCGATCTATTTCACCGGCGTGCTGGTTCGGCCGCTGGAAATGCTGGAATCCGCCGTCAGCAAGATCGGCTCGGATGGCATGCTGGCGACTTTACCGGAGAAAGGTTCGGCCGAGGTGAGGGCCACCGCCCATGCGCTCAACGAGCTGTCGGCTCGATTGAAGACGGCGATGGAAAGCCGCATGCGGCTGGTGGCCGCCGCCGGCCATGATCTCAGGACCCCGATGACCAGGATGCGGCTCCGCGCCGAATTCCTCGAGGAGGATCGCGAGAAATGGCTGAGCGACCTCGACGAGCTCGACCGTATCGCCGACAGCGCCATCCGCCTGGTGCGCGAAGAGGTCAACCACGACGCGGTCGAGCCGGTGGAACTGGACCGGATAGTCCGCGATATCGAGGTCGAGATGGTCTCGCTCGGCCATGCGGTGACGATCGACCATCTCGACCATGTGTTCGTCAAGGCCGGCGCGCTCGGCTTGCGCCGCGCGCTGCGCAACCTGATCGTCAACGCCGCCACGCATGGCAAGAGCTGCACCATCGCGCTTGCGCGGCGAGGCGGCCAGGCGGTTCTCACCATCGCCGACCGCGGCGCCGGCATCCCGCCGGACCTGTTGAACAAGGCCTTCGAGCCGTTCTTCCGGGTCAATCCGGCGCGCACGCAGTTCATCCCGGGCGCGGGGCTGGGTCTCGCCATCGCCAAGGAGATCATCGAGCGCTATGGCGGCTCGATCACGCTGGAGAACCGGCCGGGGGGAGGGCTGCTGCAGACAGTGGTTTTTGCAACAGCCTGACCTCGGACGTCATTTGTCCTCGGGCAATTCCAGGGATTGGGCGCGGGGTTTCAACTGCTTTCATGGCTTCGCTCGCTGCATCGTGACCGCGCCACCGTTGCGGAGCGGCATCGCACGATGCGAATTTGGCGATACGATGTTTTGCGAGGATGCGACCATGCCCATAGGCAAGATTGCGTTTTGCGCGGCAGCGATGATCGTTGCCGCTACAAATTTCGCCGATGCACGACCCGACACGCGCACCATGACCTGCGCGCAGACCCAGGCGCTGATCCAGAGCCGGCATGCGGTGGTGCTGACCACCGGGGCGAACACCTATGAGCGCTATGTCCGCCAGTTCGGCAATGAGTGCGATGCTCCCTACGTGCCGATGGTTGACTATGTTCCGACCCGTGACGGGCAGTGCATGGTCTATCGCTGCGAAGAGCCGGCGCCGATGGTTCCGGATTGATCGGAGGCTGCCGCTTCGCTCTGCGGGATGGCCGCTGCCTTTTCTGATCGTCAACCCGCGCGGGCTCGAGCAACGGCATGCGGTTCGCCACAGAGCCCGCGCTGCCTCTCACTTGACCTTCTTGATCTCCGGGCCTGACGGCTGGTCGGTCGCTGGAGCCGGCGTGCAGTCCTGCCCCTTGCACTCCAAAGCGGGGTCGTTCCTCGGCGGCAGGCAGTTCTGTCCCTCGCAGTGAACGGGCGGCAGCTGTTGCGCCGCGTCGCCGTTCGACTGAGCGGGCTGATCCTCGGCGCGGACGGGCTGCAGTCCGGTCAGGCCGGTCACTGCCGCGCATAAGAGAACTGTCCGAAGCAGGTTCATCCGCGCCTCCATGGCGAGGCAGAACTCTACACCGTCTGATCGCTGCCAACATGCGTCACCCAACAACGCCGTTAATGACGCGTTTCGGCCCGGTGAGCGCGAGGTGCCGGATTCGGCCGTTCAGGGAGGATAAGACTGGTACGCCCAAGGGGAATCGAACCCCTGTTACCGCCGTGAAAGGGCGAGTTTTACGCCTATGACACGAGCCTTATGTGTCTACCGGCGTCTATGGGTATTTATGTAACATATTGTGGAAATTATATAATTTGAAAGCCTCGTCCATCCTTGTCTTCGTGCATCCGCGGGTGTATTTCGGTACCAATTTCGGGTCCACATCTGCGAGAACGGACTGGCCAAATGGCGCGAACGAGAACAGACGCGGCGATAACGACGCGCAATGCCCGCAAGCAGCTCAAGCCGCGCAAGAAGCCGTATTGTCGATCACTCGGCCCAACTGTTGCCATCGGCTACCAGAGGAAACCGCGCGGCGGCGTCTGGCAGGCGATAGAGTCGCTTGGTGGCAAACGCTATCGCGTCGAGCAGGTTGGCATCGCTGACGATTTTCTGGACGCAAACGGCGTCAATATTCTCGACTACGAGCAGGCAAAAAGCGCCGTGCTCGCGAAGATTTCCTCGTGGCATGCAGAGCTAATAGCGTCCGCAGATGGTCCATCGCCAACGGTCCGTTCGGCCGTAGAAAGTTACATTGATTTGCAGTCGATACGGGAACGCGCTGTAGCGGGCAAAGGGAGGATGCGTGGAGATGCAAGACTTAGGCTTTCGCGACA
>NZ_RZSA01000585.1:0-4299 GCF_003998075.1 Mesorhizobium sp. M2A.F.Ca.ET.037.01.1.1
CCCGCTAACACCAGAATGAGATCGGCTCTTGCGAGGCTGGACTATCAAACACGAATACCTGAAAGACATTAAGCCCAAACCCGCCTCTTGAAGGAGGAGAAAAAATGAAACGCATCGAGATGGAGATGAGCGGCGGCTGCCAGTGCGGTGCCGTGCGCTACCACGCAAGCGCTATGCTCGACAACTCGCATCTCTGCCATTGCCGCATGTGCCAGAAAGCCTCGGGCAACATCTTTGCCGCGCTCGTCGCCGCGCCCGATGAGGCGCTCACCTGGACACGCGGCAAGCCGAGCGTCTGGAAGAGCTCGGAGCTTGTCGAGCGCGGCTTCTGCGCCAATTGCGGCACGCCATTGTTCTTCCACCACCTCGAAAACGGTCGCACCAACCTGATGATTGGTTCGCTTGACGATCCGCACGCCTTCCCGCCGCTTGCCAGTACCTGCACCGAGAACATGGTGGCGTGGTTCGATACGATCACGGGCATAGAAAACACCGGTGCTACCGAAAATAACGGAGCCGACTGGGCCGCGGCGATCAAGGAGAGCAACAACCAGCACCCTGATCACGATACCACCTCGTGGGTGGTGAGGAGGCGTGATGGCTGAGTACTATTCCGGCGGTTGCCAGCGCGGCGCTGTCCATTGCCGCTAATTCGTGCCTCGAAGCAGCCGTCAGCTTCCGGCCCATTCGGGTCATTCAAAAAAGTGGTTCGCGAATGGCTATGGTGGCCCGGCCCGTGAGCGCGCCTTCTCGCTGCATGACGGCGGCAAAGAAGCCGTATCGTTGCGCGCGGGCGTCAGCGACAGATAGTCCGGATGAGATGAGTTCGCCAGCTGCGGCGCGGCCTCATTAAGCGGCACAACACGAAAGACTGGACACGCCGCCAGGAAAGCGGCCACCTGGTCCTCATTTTCCTCGGGCAGCATGGAGCATGTAGCGTAGACCACCCGTCCACCGGGCTTCACCAGGCGTGCCGCGCTCGCCAGGATCCGGGCCTGCAACGACACAAGCTTGTCCAGACCCTGTTCCTCCCGTGCGCGCCAGCGCGCGTCGGGATTGCGTCGCCAGGTGACGGTGCCGCTGCATGGCGCGTCGACCAGCACGCGATCGAAACCACCCTTGTGGCGCTTGATTCAGCCGTCTCGCCGGCCAGGAGCCTCGTCTCGATATTGTGCAATCCGGCCTGGGCCGCGCCGACCTGATCGGTCCCCGCCCCGATCAGCTCGTGCCCGCTCACCAGCCGCCCGGCACCGGCAAGGCCGCCGCCACGAAGCGCCCGGTGCGCCCGATCGGCAGAGGACAGAGATTCACCACCAAGGGCGTGCCCTTTCCAAAGAAGTGTCCCAGAACGCTCCATCTGCATAGCTGATCTGCCGAGTGGCGATCCGACCCACAAGCAGATCCGATTTCGCCGGCAGCGTGGCGCCCGCATGTCGGCCATAGAGACGGCTGTTTCTGCTTCCTGAAAGCGGACGACGCGGTGAGGAATGGACAAATCGAAGTTGCGCCATTTGTGGAAATTCGAGGCGAGGTCGGCCAACGTCTGCAATCGAAGGCAGGGCCGGACATCCCCCTCATTCGGGAGGCCCGTCCTGAGCAAGCGTTGGCGAAATGCTCTGCATCGGCCGTGCCCCTAGGCCTCATCCGCGATCCATGCGAGCGAAGCTCCATGCGGGTCGGTCCAGGCGACAGGAGTGCGGTTCACAGAGAGGAGGAAGCGCCCGGGTGGCCAGCTTGTTCCTGCGCGCGTGGCGATGGACGGGAATGCGCGGGGGAACTCGTTCGATACCCAATATGGAGCGTGACGCATCGCCTGCCCGGCGAAAGCCTCCCTGTCTGCGGGCTCGGAGATGTAGTCGAGGACGGCCGTGTGAAAGACGACAAGGGTGGCGTCCTTTGGGGCTTCGCTGCAGAGCCGAGCGAACTCGCTCCCGCGCAAGTCGCCCTTCACGATCCGTGGCTTGACCGTGGCAGCGATCTTCACTGCCGCCTGCAGAATGGCAAGCCGCTCCGTCTGCTCCGGCCAGACCAGTGTCTCAAGCTATGCGACTTGCGCAGGATCTGAAGCATCGATTGGACTGAGGTCCAGCCCCGCTCGCCAGACGACGTGCGGCGCGGCCGTCGGCAATGGGGTCGTCTCGCTGACGGAGCAACGCAAGATAGGCGGCTCCGAGGCCATCGAGGGTGGGCGGATCGCCTTGCGGCCGTAGTCGTAGCCATAGAGGTCGGGCATGAGGCAGAGCCCGGCGGAGGTTCCGACCTCGAGGAGCGCCAGCGGCTGCGGCAATCGCGCTAGGACGGGGAGCAGCGAGGCGCACCTTCCTGGTTCGTTGGTTTGTGTCGAACGCTCGAGCATCAGCGAACGGACAGCGTCGGGGTGGGCCAGGAGCACCTGACGAAACTCGGTCCAGCCCTTCGGTGTGCCGAACAGGTGACGCACCGCCGCAAGCAGAAGGTTCGGTTGCCTTTTCGTGTCCGGGAGGGTCGATAGGAAGCCGAGTGTCTCCCGGTCTCCATCAACCGCAGGAGCCAACGCCTCGTAGAGCGGCGAACGGCCGTGGGCTTCCGTATCGGCGAAGTGAACATACCGGGCTGAGATCTCAGCCAAGCCCTCCTCATCCATGTCCGGTGATCCCTCGACTACGACTTCTGGTCACAGTACACGATCTTCGGGTGTGATGGCAGTCAAACAAGCGATGCCTCGGAGCACCGGCCGACGGAGGGCCAGTGTGATTCCAGGGGCTGCCGCTATGTCGTGTTTTCCTGAGAAGTGTTAATAAGCTTCCGCTGGATTGCCCGGCGTGACGGCGATACGCGCGACCTGAATGGCCATGTTAATGTCCATTCTTGATCAAGGGAGGATGGCGCCATGGAAACCGCAGAACTACGATATAATTGGGCCGATCCCGACGTCTACGAGACATTCATAGGGCGCTGGAGCGAACATCTGGCAAGCCCATTTCTTACCCGTGCCAATGTTGCTCCGGGCAGTCGCGTGCTCGATGTAGCATGTGGGACGGGTGTGTTGTCGAAAGCACTGGCCGAGGCGGGAGCGCATGTGATCGGTGTTGACGCATCGGAGGGATACCTGGACGGAGCCCGCCGTCGACGATCCCACCCCAATATCGCATATGAACACGGCGATGTCCGGCAACTGCGGTTCGACGCCAATTCTTTCGATGCGGCAGTTTCCACCCTGGCCCTGGACGTTATCCCGGAAATTGAACAGGTAGTTGCCGAGATGAAGCGCGTGACCCGTCCAGGCGGCGTGGTCGCGTCCGCCGTTACTCAGTTCTTTGGTGGCATGCCCGCATTCGATCTCGTCATTAACACCGGCGCCGTGCTTGAGGCCGACTTCGCAAGGCTGAGATCCATGCGGGCGGGGCGTCAGCTCTTCTGGCCTGATGGTCAGGCAACGCTGTGGCGGAAGATCGGCCTCGTCGACGTGACCGAGATTCCCATTGTCGTGGATTGCGAGTATGCGTCCTTCGCCGATTATTGGGCCACGTTCACCGACGGCCCAGGCAGCACCACACCCACATTGATGGCTCTTTCTGGCGACGCCCGCGGTTCGATCGAACAGCATGTTCGTGCTGGGTATCTGGTTGGCTTGCCCGATGGACCCCGGTCATTTCCTATGATGTTCCGTATGGTGCGTGGCTTGGTCCCAGCGTAACACTGGAGAGCATGCATTGGGGCCTCCGCCGGCCGCGTGTACGCAGTTCTAAGACCTACCCGAGGGTTGATCATCAGCTATCGTTCCTCGGCAGCCAAAAGTGCCAGGCCGCTTCCGGCCCCATTCAGGTCATTCAAAAAAATGGATCGCGAATGGCTATGGGCCCACCTGGGAGCGCACCTTCTCGCTGCATGACGGCGGCGAAGAAGCCATCGGTATCGTTGCGCGCGGGCGTCAGCGACAGGTAGTCCGGATGAGATGAGTTCGCCAGTTGCGGCGCGGCCTCGTTCAGCGGCACCACACGAAAAGCGGGATGTGCCGCAAGGAACGCTGCCACCTGGTCCTCATTCTCCTCGGACAGCATAGAGCATGTCGCGTAGGCCAGCCGTCCACCGGGTTTCACCAGGCGCGCCGCGCTCGCCAGGATCCGGGCCTGCAACGACACGAGCTTGTCCAGACCCTGTTCCTCCGGCGCGCGCCAGCGCGCATCGGGATTGCGTCGCCATGTGCCGGTGCCGCTGCATGGCGCGTCCACCAGCACGCGATCGAAACCACCTTTGTGGCGCTTGATCCACCGATCCGTTTCGCCGGCCAGGAGCCGCGTCTCGATATTGTGCAATCCG